>CBAAAA010000124.1:9140-10673 GCA_964658695.1 uncultured Solirubrobacteraceae bacterium
CGATGGACGGCCCTATGTCTCCCAGCTTTGGCGTGGCTGCGCCATACAGAAAGATGCTCCCGCCCCACAGCAAACCCATGGCGACACTCAAACCCCAGCTACGCGTGGACTGGGGAGCGAAGAGCAGGGTCATCGTGCTGTTGCGCCGCATCAGATAGAGGCAGTAAACGATATTGGGAACCGATCCGGCTGCAAGCATCAGCAGCCAAATGTAGTTTGTCGATTCGAAGCTCGAGTGGCCGGTCCGCATCCCCGCGTCCGCGATCGGAAGCGCCAGCGAATAGCCAATGTTGAATACGGCTGACATGATTCCAGCCGCCACAGCGAAGATGTATCCGGTGACACTGGCCGGCAACCCCGTGGGCCCTACGCGCAGCCGCCCCGCCCTGCCGCACAGCGCCACCCCGATCAGAAACGCGGCAATCCCCGCGAGCAGGGTGCTCTCCCGTGCGCCGATACGCCACGCCCTGGTCAGTAGCAGCGGCACCAGCGAGCCAAGAGCCGAGCTCAGTCCAATCACCAGGCTGTTAGCAAGAGAAACGCCTAGCCTCTCCACGCTTCTTCCGAAGCAGATCGCTCCAAAACCCCACGCGAAGCCAAATACTAAAGCTGCGTCAACCGCTTTTGCCGGCGCTGAGGCGAATACCTTCGGCCAAGTGGAAACAGAGCCAACTGTAAAGCAGCCTGGCATCACCAGACAGGCAAACACGATAAATACAAACCACGTGTTTTCCCAGCGCCAGCGCGCTTCCAATTTCATGGGCGCGGTAAACAGGCCGTTGCACACACCCGATAGAATCGCTAGTAGTATGCCGAAAAGAGCCATGACAATTTCGGGGAAAGGCGCCTCGAGATAAGTGACAGAATAGCGCATGGTCCTCTAGACATCCGGTATTCCTGTATAGACCAATGTCCCCGCGTTCCAGTTCCGCTACCGCCGCGCTCAATTCCATTCGCGTTACCAAGAGCTCGAAAACTCCCATCTACGCCCAGATTGCCGAAGGTCTTGGATCGCTGCTCGAACAGGCCGCGTTCCCGGCCGGCTTCATTCTTCCTGCCGAGCGCTGGTGGTGCCAGCAGTACGGCATTAGCCGCATGACATTGCGGCAGGCCATGGGCATTCTCGAGCGTCGGGGACTCGTCGAGTCCCATAGGGGGCGCGGCACTTTCGTGGCCGATAAGCGCTTACAAAAGGAACAGCAGGAGCTGCGCAGCTTCACCGAGGAAATCCGCCTGCGTGGCGGTAATCCGCAGTCCCGGCTTATCTCGTTTGAATTGATAGCTCCGGCATCGTCGATCAGGCAGTTCTTTGGGTTGTCCGAGGATCAAAAAGTATACGAAGTAAAGCGGCTGCGCTTCAAGGACTCGATCCCGCTCGCCTTGGAGACTGTCCAACTTCCGGAACGGCTGGTTCCTTGGCTCGACCGCTTTGATCTCGCCAAAAACTCGTTGTATCGCATCCTCGAAGAATCGTATGGCTTGATGCTGGAGACTTCGACCGAAGAAATTTCGGCGCAAATGCCCTCGACAGCC
>CBAAAA010000125.1:0-10669 GCA_964658695.1 uncultured Solirubrobacteraceae bacterium
CAGCACGATCATCGTCCAGCGGAGATTGTCGATAAAATACAGCCGCTGATAAGACCGGTTCTGTAAGACGCTACTCTCAGCAACGATCGCCATGCAACATCTGGATGATCTCGCAATCACCTGACAAAATGCAGCCCGCTACTAATCACGCCCCGATCTTCGTCCTTCCACAACAATCTGCCCCGTCATCATCGGATGCAGCTTACAAAAATAAGAGTAAGATCCCGGCGCCGCAAACTTGTAACTGAACGCCTGATCCGTATCCAGCACGTCCGAGGCGAACTTCTTCTCCGTACTGACAACGTTGTGCGGAATATCGTCCCGATTTGTCCACGTGACGGTCGTCCCAACCTCAACCGTCATCGACTTCGGCGCGAAGGAAAAGTTGTCGATCCTGACCTCCTTTGCATCTCCTCCTGCACGCGAAACAGGCGTCATCGCGAGCGTCGAATCCACCACCGCCAGCTCTCGCTCGCCCGGAACGAAATTCACGTGCGTAATACCCAACACTTTCCCCAATTCATCCACAGGAACCTTCATCGGACCCGGCGAAGGCGCTCCTCCTGGCTTAGGTTGAGGAAACGCCGTTGACATCGCCGTGTGATAAAAAACATTCCCTTCTACCTTCTGCATAGTCTGATGAATGTGCCCGTTCAGTACCGTAACCGAGCCGAATCGCTTCATGTACGACAACGCAGTCACGCCATCGTCGGTGCCCCATCCCCATTCCGGATAAACCGTCCACAGCGGAATATGGGCGAACACCACGATCGGCGTGCTGCTCGATCGCCCGGCCAGATCTTTTTGCAGCCAGTTGAGCTGTTCTGCCCCCAGCATCCCAAGCCCGCCCGCCTTCAGATCGACAACGTTGACAAGGCCAATGAAATGCACCCCGCCATGATCGAAGCTGAACCAGCCTGCTCCCTGTGTGCCCTTGCCATAACGCTCCAGATACTGCTGGCCATTGTCCACAAGCATGTCGTGCTCTCCGGGCACAAAGAAAGTGTTCCCGGATTTCGCCGATCGCAGCACTTGATCCAAGGTGTCAAACTCCGCCGGCTTTGAGAGGTGGCTCAAGTCTCCGGTATGAATCAGAAAATCCGGCGTGCTATCAAGCGCGTTGATCTTTCGAATCGCCTCCTGTAAAGTCGCCGTTACGTCAGTGTTCGCTGCTTTGTTGAAACCGATATGGCTGTCGCTGATCTGCACGAAGCTGAAGCCGCCAGCTCCACTCATGCGATGCTCGGGCGTCTGACCGAACGCTTTTGAACTAAGAACTCCGCCGCTCACGGTCCAGATCATGCCCGTACCAGCCCAGGCCATGCACTTCAAGAATCCGCGGCGGTCAACTCCGTCCGTGTTGTCATTCTCTTCTCTTTGATGGGACAATTACTTTCTCCTGACTGAACCACTCGCTCAAGCGTCGGTTCAGACAGCAGTACCGATCGACTCGGCAAAATATTCCCGTTAGGGCGCCACAAAAATGCCAGAAGAAACCTGGAATAAACGGTTCGCGAAATCGGTACAGACAGGATCAGGACACGATGCCAGGAGCCAGTTGTTCGAAACCACCGTTTTGCCATACCTTCGCTCCGCGTACAACTTGGCGCGATGGCTCACCCGCAATGAACAAGACGCCGAGGACATCGTTCAGGAGGCTTTTCTGCGAGCTTTCCGTTCCTTTGAGACATTCACCGTGGGCCGAGACCCCCGGGCATGGCTGTTAACCATCGTTCGAAACTGTTGCCGAACCTGGCATAGCCAGAATCGCTCTCACGAAACGACAGCCGGATTCGATATCGACGCCCAGCCGTCCAGGGCCGCATGGTCAGATCCCGAAGGCGTCCTGATCAGGAGCGCGGATTCCCGACTCATTCACAGCGCGATGGAGCACTTACCATTGGAGTACCGCGAGATACTGATCTTGCGGGAATTAGAAGAGCTCTCTTACAAGGAGATCTCGCAAATCATCGACACTCCCATCGGAACCGTCATGTCAAGACTTTCCCGGGCACGCAAGGAACTCTACCGCCGGCTGTCCCATCCACCCGCTGAGAAGACAATATGACCTGCGAACAAGCCTGTGAGTTCCTCGACGCCTATCTCGACAAGGAATTAGACGTGGTGAACAGCGCTCAATTCGAACGCCACATGACTGACTGCGCCGCCTGTCGCGAAACATACCAGCGCTACGCACAGATTCACAATTCCGTTCGCACTAACATGGAGTATTTCCACCCGCCGGATTCACTCGAGCAAAAGCTGCGTGCAAAGCTCAATCCGCCACGTCCCGCCAGAAACAAACTTCCCTTCCAGGTATTGGCAATAGCCGCCAGTGTGATTGCCGTCCTGCTCTCCACATTGGTCCTCGTCCAGGCACTCAGACACAACTCAGAACCCGGGATACTGGCGCAACAAGTGGTGTCGAGTCACATCCGATCCCTGCAGGCCAACCATCTGAGCGATGTCATCTCAACCGACCAACACACCGTCAAGCCCTGGTTCAACGGCAAACTCGACTTCGCCCCCTCCGTAAAAGATCTGTCATCCAAAGGCTTCCCCCTGGTCGGAGGGCGTCTCGACTACCTGGACGATCACGCTGTCGCGGCCCTGGTCTACAAACGCCATCAACACACCATAAACCTGTTCCTCTGGCCCACCCAATCACCGGACGCTAATCCCCACTTACTAACAATAAAAGGTTACAACCTGCTCCACTGGACTTATTTCCACATGACTTACTGGGCCGTCTCAGACCTGAACACCAACGAACTGACAGAGTTCACCCGGGACTTGCGACACTGACTTCATAACTTTGCTATAACGCGGACGGATCGATCCAATGTACCCGTAGAACACTCCCATCCAGGAACCGAAAATCCTTATCCGTGGTAAGAAGAGGTAGTCCCGCATGCAACGCCGTCGCTGCGATCCATCTGTCGTTCTGGCTCATATCCCGCGCCCCTCTGGTCCCGGCTGCATCGGCTGAAGACACTCGCACATAGCATGCACCAGATCCACGCCGTCTACCGGAATGATGACCAGATTGTCAAGTGCATGTTCCAGGGCGGCCCTCTTTGCTGTTCCCCAATTCCTCCTCTCTGCCATAACTGAAAATACTGGGACGAGCGGTGCTTTCGAGCCGCCGCGGAAGAGGCGAACTGAGCGCTAACGGAACATCGCGGCCGTAGAAAGCTTCGGTCCTGAAAACAATCTCCCGCTCAACATATTTCAAGGTCCACCTCCCGCGACCATCGTCACATATCCGACTGCGGAAGGAAATGCGGAAGCCTGTTCACGATCTGCATCGTTTCAATGCTGACCCGAACAACCTGACCGAGCAGCCGAATGATATATCCTGGGTCGTCTTCGCGGTTGGGGTCGGAACTGCCTTTCACTTGATACTGGTCAATGATCCAGTCAAGAGCCGATTTCGATCCGAGCTTATATTCAAAGGCTACAGGCGGGATGCCGGCCAGAGTGAGGGACTCGTTCACTTGAATGCAGGTCCGGTCTTTGCTGAGCTTCATTTTGGTAACGCGCTCGGTGAAGGGCACGCGCTTGTCCTCTACGTATTCAAGCCGCCAGGGCTCGAGTGACTCGTAGTTCAGGTGAAGACGCGCTAACTCCCGCCCCGCATCAGCGAAAGCATGGAAGTCAGCAGCAAATGGAATGCGGGGTAGTTCGCGCCTCAGATTATCGGCATACCGTTCCCGGTAACCCGAATGGTGCAAGATCGCATAGATATAGTGAAAAATGTCCTCCTTTGTTATAGAGGCGTCAATGTACTTCAGCATGAAGTGGTCCAGGGCTGAATCTTTGAGATGAGACAGTGGAAAGCACTGAGAGCCGCCTTGCGGTAGCACGTCGCATAGCACGTCCGAAATGAGAGCAAAGAATGGCCACCCGGAACCTGTCTTCATCCAGAGAAAGTGTCCGGAGATCTTCGCCCACTGGTATATACGCTCGTTGATTGTCCGGTCGAAATACAGGAGCTTACGTGTAAAAGGGCGGTAAAGCGAAGTGACGATCTTACTCGGCTCGTATTTGAGCAGAACCGCACGTTCAGCGGCAGACTTAAGACCCTCGCTCCACTTTATGCGATCGGGCCAGTCCGCATCAACATTCGCTTTATGCCGATAAACTTCGGCATTATAGGCGGAGATGAATTTCTCCATCCTTGCGGCCAATTTCTCGCGACTCCAGTCATAAACCACCTCATCACGATTGGTCTTCACACCGACCGTATAAAGGTCGAACATCTCCGTCAATGATTGAAATTGGCTGTACTCGTCTGCATTCTCCAGAATGATCCACGAGTGGCGGACGTCGGGCTTGATAACGGACCAGGGTACCTTTCCAGCAATCAGGTATTCGAGTTTCTCCCGCTTTCGCCACATTTCCGGTACTCGAAAATATTGAACGGACCGAGCGAGACCGCGCTTCCTAACCGCCAGCGTAATTCCCACGCCAACCTGAATACCGAACACATTGTGCGTGGTTCCAGACAGCTTCGGATTGCGCCGTACATTCCCGTGTAAGTCCAGATGAACAATGTGTTCAAAATCTTGCGCCAGATGCCTGCGCATTCCATCAAACGCATGCTGATCTATGAAGCTGTTATTCGACACGAAGCAAACAATACCGTCACGGTCCCCGAGCCGATCGCTTGCCCAACGAAAAAATTTGACATACACGTCCGAGAGCGAGTTCTTATTGGTCGCCTTCGAATCCTTCGCGTACGTGTCGCGGATTCGCCCGTCCACCGCCTTGTACTTCCGATTCTGGTTGTTGTCGTTCTCGCGTTTCTGGCCAACGTTGTAGGGCGGATTGCCAATAATAACTGTGATCGCGGCCTTCTTCTCACGCTCCACCCGGTCCGTATTGGCTGGCGTGAATAACCCGAATTGCTGTGCATCCTGCATGTCCAGCGTATCTACAAAACACAGCCCGTTGAATGACTCGTAGCTGCGCATCCGTTCGTAATACGCATGCTCAATGTTGAGGCTCGAAACATAATACGCGAGCAGCATCACTTCATTTGCGAACAAACGGTTCCGATATGCATCTTGCAGCGCCCTGCCGGGGATACGCTCGATCAGGTTCACCATAAAGTTGCCCGTTCCCGTACACGGGTCCAAAATCACCACTTCGGGAGAAGCAAGCGTGAAGCCAAAGTATTCCTTCAACGCATCCTCGACCGAGTTGCACATGAAATCGACGATCTCGCGTGGCGTGTAAACAATGCCATGCGTATCGGCGATGTCGGGAGAGAAGCGCTGAAAAAATTGTTCGTAGACTGAATTGAGAAAATCCTGCTTCTCCGTAAAATGCCCCAGGTTCGAGCCTTCCCGTTCAATCGCCCGGTAGTAGGGATCCAGCTTCTTCAAAAACTCGGCCGTGGAGAAACTGGTGGATGCTAGCGCTTCGATTACCTTTTGAATCTGGGCGGCAATGACGTTGCGATGAGTGAATTCCGGATTCTGAAACAGGTTACGCATCAAGCGTTCGGTAAGCAGATGCTGAATCAGCATCTCGTCGACCATGTGGTCGGACAACTCCGGATTCAGGGATTCGCGGCACAGAGTTACAAATTCCGTGAAGGCCTGCTTGAACGGAGGATTCTGCTTGTGCGCTTCGGCGATATGCTCATAAAGGGATTGAGCAAGATCGGGGATGCGGCTCTTAAATTCCTCCATGGCGCTTTTGAACTCGCGCTCGTCGGATTCGTCGTGCGTAAAGAACCGATTCAGCAGGTCCGCGATCTTGACGGGTTCGCGCAGCGCGAACTCGCCGGCTTCCGCACGATCCTGATAAAGAATCGCCGTTCGGGTGTCTTCGAACACGGTGTTGCGGCTGGGATATCCGGCGCGCAGTTTCTTCTGGATCTCTGCGCCCAGATCGTCCGAAGTATCCTTGGCTTCCCACCAGCCCCGCGGCAGCCGAAACTCATCGCGCACCGTGCCGTCAGGGACAATGCGACGACCGCCGGAATGGGTGGAAAGCTCCGGCACCAGGGTCCAACCGCGTTTCCTTGCCGCCTTGTCCAGCAGGTTCTGGAATGGTCCCTTCAGGCCTAGTTCGTGCGTGACTTTCTGCGCTTCCAGGTGCCGGATATCCAATAAATAAGCTTTGATTATCGGATCGCCGGGGCTCAAATCGAACATCAGAAGGTAAAGTATCTCACCGGCTCATTAAAGCCCCGGGCACTTGTGGTGTTCGCCCCACGCCCGCATAAAACATTTCCCACGCAAAATGTCAGTCACAGAACAACCCACCAATCAAATCAATAACATCCATCCAAACCGCTCAATCATCATGCTAAATCTATCCTTTACAAGCGCCGGAAGATTCAAACACTCTTCTGACGTTTTCGTTTTCCAAGGGAGAGTTTAGCCATGTCCACCGCCGCACAGCTGAAAGCCAACCGCAAGAACGCCAAACACTCCACCGGTCCTGTCACCGAAGGAGGCAAATCCGCCTCGTCCCTGAACAACCTGAACCACGGCTTCTGCGGCGTCTTCCGCATCCTCAAGCACGAAGACGCACCGGCCTTCGATGCGCTACTGACAGCACTTCGCGAAGAACATCTCCCCATCACTGCAACCGAATCCATCCTCGTCGAACGCATCGCCCGCCACCACTGGCTCAGCCTGCGTGCTCAGTTCCTGCAATCCAGCCTCTTCTTCGAACGCCATCTCACCGCCGACGAACAAAAGTATCTCGACCTCTATCTCCGCTACCAGTCCACCAACGATCGCGCCTTCTTCCGCTGCCTCAAAGAACTCGCAAATCTAAGAGCCGAAAAGCACAAACAGGAAATTGGCTTCGAACGGGAAAAACGCAGTGCCTCTGCGGAAATTCGCAATCAGGAGTCACACAACGCCCGCACTCGCATCGCAAACGCCCGCGCCAGAGACCTTGAAATCAACCTCATCATCAAGGAACGTTCGCTCCAAAGCCTTCTGGCCCAGTCCCTTCGACTGAGATCCAAAAACAAGACTCCCACACCAACCCTCGTCAAGACCTCAAACGCTGCGTAACAGCCACTTACTCGTCATCGCCAACAAACACCGCAGTAGTTAACGCCGGAACTGTCGCGCTTCCGCCTCGTGAATCGAATGTAGATAGTCGAGTTACCGGGTCGTGCGACGCTCGCTGCACCGGATGCAAATGCAGACCCGCACCCCGCAGCACGCTATTCGTAAAAGTAACCGTGGATGCCGTCGCATTGAAAACCACCAGAAGGTGCTTATACCCTTCATATCGCTGGCCGTTGGCGTCCAGCTTCATCACAATCAAACCCGGCGTCTGACTCGGGCCCGTATTCAGAAACACCAGATTCTGTTGTACCTCCGCAAAGCTGCGCATATGAAACAAACCCGAGCTATATCGAATCTGCAGCAGCTCCTGAAATGCCGCGCCGCTGTAACTCACATTCGCAGGCCCGGGTGCATAAGCCGAGTTACTCAGCAGCGGCGTCATCAACGGCCATTGCGATTCATTCTGACTCGCCAGCGGAAGACCGATGCCCCAGTTCGCGCCATTTCCCGTCCAGTCGATCTTATTGAACCAGTCACCCGAGTCATAGCTGTTCTGATCCATATCCTTCGAGCGCAGCAAATCATCTCCGGCCTGGAAAAACGGAATGCCCTGCCCAAGCGTAACCAGGCTCATCGCCAGTATCTGTCGCCGTGCTCGCGTCGCAATGCTGTCCCCCAAACTCGCTTTCAACTGCACCGCGTCAAACAGATCCTGATTATCATGCACCGAGCAGTAATTGACTGCTTCAATCGGTGTCGCTGTGTATCCCGTCGGCTGCCCGTTGTAATCCACCTGCGATCCGCTGACTGTGGCCCCCGCGCTGTCCACAAAACTATAATCGCGAAGATTCCCTGTAAGTCCCACCAGAATCCAATCCGAGTATTGAAACAGTTGTCCCTCCTCCCCCAGTGCCGGCGGATTCTGCTTCGTAAAGTCACTCGAATCTGTGAACAGCCCTGTTGCAAAGCCTTGTACCCGCTCATCCGTGAAGGGGCTCCCTCCGCGGATGCCGTCGCGAATCCGATCGTTGAACGTCCCGATCCCGAAGCCGTAGAGATTCACCTGGTCCGCATTCGGCCCAATCTGGTTGTTCACCGTATCGCCGAAATTAAAGCCCTCGCCATACAGATAAATCTTCGCCCCATCCACCCCGTCACGCTCCATCGTGAGCGCACGCAGCGCACTCTGTATGTGCTGCATGTTGTAAGTGAAGTGGAACGACATGATGTCGAACCGGAAGCCGTCAATCTTATACTGGCGCGCATTCAGCACCAGCGTGTCGATCATCAGCTTCTCCATCATTCGATGCTCGCTCGCCGTGTCCGCGCAGCACGATCCCGTTTCCAGATTCCCGTTCGCATCCAGCCGGTGATAGTAGCCGGGCGCCACTTCATCCAGGTTGGAATTCGGACTCTCGCCGCTCGCATTGGTGTGGTTGAACACCACATCCTGCACTACCCGAAGATTCGCTTTGTGCAATCCCTCCACCATCGTCCGGTACTCGCGTACCCGGTTGTCCGGATCAATTGCGTAACTGCCCTCCGGAGTCATATAGTGAACCGGATCGTAACCCCAGTTATACGCGTCGCTCCCCTGAATCGCCGCGACCGCAGCCTGTTGCTGCTGGCCATCTGGCGGATACTGCGCAAGGTCACCCGTCGTCTGCCACGTCGACTTATCCTCATTCACACTCGCAAAATGGAACGAAGGCAAAATGTGGACCGCCTTCAGACCGCTATCGGCCAACGCTCGCAAGTGCCGCATGCCATCCGAGCCCTGATCGTCAAACGCTTCGTACATCCCGCGATGTTCCGCCGGAACCGTCGCATCGTTCACGCTGAAGTCCCGGATGTGAAGCTCGTACAGACTCAGATCGCTCAGGCTGCGAAGAGTCGGAGACGGGACAAAGTCCCACCCTGCGGGCTTTGTCTCGTCCGACGCAAGATCGGTGATGCGGCTCTTCGTCCCGTTCAAAGCAATGTCAACCGAGTACGGATCGCTGGTCACGTTCTTGTCAATCGCCGCATCGCTTGGAACCCAAACCGAAACGCTGAACAGATAATACTTCCCCTTCCAGTCGTCGTCCCCGTCCGCCACCCACACTCCGTGATGTTCATGCATTGCAACGACCGCCGCCGGAGTCTTGTCCGCAGCGTGGTTGAACAACTGCAGCGAGACCTGCTGCGCTGTCGGGGCCCACAGCTTGATCTTGACCGCCTTCAAACAGTCGTCCTTCCAGTCGAACCACTCGCGATCGTGCCGGAACACCACGCCCAGCTTGCCGGGGTAATAATAAAGGTCGTCCAGAACCCCCGCATCCTGTATGCCGGTCGCATACGCCAGCGTGCCAGCGGCGCTTACAGCCGAAAACGCAATCTCCCCTTTCAATGCCTGCTGAATCGTTGTAATCGAAACAGTCGTGGGAATCTCCAGCACCGAGTAACTCGCCAGTTGCGGATAGCGCGTCAATTCATCCTGCGTAAGCGCTCCACCCGGAGTAAGTGGAATCCGCGAGCCGCCCGTAATCCCGCCGCTCGTGACCGTAAGTCCTCCCCTCAGGCTCGTGCTCAGCGAGTAAGTGTCTCCGCTCTGCAGATACTGCGCTTGAATCGCAATCCGGCTGCGATCCATCCAGTACGCCTGCTGGACTCCAAGAATGCTGTTCGAAATCTGCTGCGCCGTTGGCTGTGTAGTAAACACCGTCGAGTTCCCGTGAATGACCCACGCCTGCTTATAAAGCGTCGTCTGCAGATGCTGGTCCGGACCCGGATCTTTGATCTGCCCCTCAGTGCAGTTGTTGATAATGAACCCGAGATCCCCGGTCGGAGTACCCTGCGACTCGTTCACTGTGACATCAAAGTACACGCCATAACTGTCAGTGCCGGTAATCGCCACCTCACTCTGGCACCAGGTATTGTTCTCGGTCGAAGCGTTCCACGTGTAAAGCGCCCATCCCGAGTAATTCCCGTCCGGACGGTAATAATGGATCCTCACATCGCCGGCTGGAATCGCCGGATCCGCATACCCAAGTCCTGTGAAAAGGGAACAGCCAAGGAAAAAACATCGAATGCCGCTACTGAGCGATGCGGAGCTGTGAAACATTGCAGTTCTCCTCGAATAGGTCGCGGCCGTAAGCCTATCACGTCAGCTCCCCGGATGGTATTCGCGCTCAATGTGGCCCTGCAAATCGGAGCGGTAGAAATACACATCCCGCAGTTCCCCCTCGCAATACCGCTTTCCCTGATCATCGAAATGTCGCGACTCGGGATGTCCGCTCTCGCCGCCTGCACTGACTGCTTTCGCGCGCACTTTGTCTCCGAACTCCACCACCGCAACAAAGCTGTTCCCGCCCGTGCCATACCATTTCTTCGTTCCCGGATACGGCTTCGCGCCGAACGAAGCGAGCGAACCCCAGACAGCCGACGTGAACCCGACTGGCGTGCTCGGCTTCCCATCATTGAACGGCTGCTCGATGTCGCCGTTCAGACGTTGAAACCGGTTGATGTCTCCCCACTGCCTCTGCCAGCTTCCGAAGTCCGCGGCAAGCTTGTCCGAGGCCGCAGCCAGCGCCGTCAACAACTGCTCGCCCGGTACTTTGCCCGCCACATAATCTTCCACCAACATG
>CBAAAA010000126.1:0-10648 GCA_964658695.1 uncultured Solirubrobacteraceae bacterium
GAGTGTCCAGCCTACCGGTATTTCCGCCTTGATGCCGACTTGAATGGGCTCGCCGGTGGGATTGGTGATGATCAGCGGAATCGGCAGAGTTTCACCCGCTTCGACGCTGAGCTCAGGCGAGTTCAAAGCGCTCAGATGCTCGATGCCGTGGGCCGGCCAGAAGCGGCGGTAATAGTCCCACGGACCGCCAAACTCGAGGACGGGCGCGGCGGGCTCATGCGGGATGTAGCCGGGAACGCGCTGGTAGGGGATGCCCTCCGGCACGACGCCCGCGAACACGTCATCAGTAACGGCGGCCGTCATCACGAGCGATTTGCCCAGGATGAAGCGCGTCGGTTTCAGCAGAGCAATCGGGTGCTGAAGACCTTCGGCGCCGTGTTCGCGCATGGCCTGCTCCACGCGGCCACCGCCCTGAGTACGATGAATGATGAATTCTTCAGCCGCGAGTTGGCCGTAAGGGACGTGGCGCCTAGGAGAGATGTCGGTGGCGGCATATTGCGGGCCTTGGCCGTCGAAGAAGTCAGCGTGCGAGGGGTTAGAGAAGTAGTAGATTTTTTGCGGCTGCCAGGGGCGGAGACCATCGAGGCGGTTCTCATTCTTTGAGGGCTCGGCCGCTGGGGTGACCTGCTCGGGAAAAGCGGTGGGATCGCCGGCGAGATCGAAGGCCTCGGTGGCGAGGACCCCAGATGCCTGATGGTCGCCGTGGTTTTCTCCGGTGACGCCAAGAGGAAGCCAGGTGAGGATCACGGGCGGACGGGTGAGGCGGACAAGTCGCACGAGTCTCTCGAGACAATCACCGTGTTTACAGGTGGAGAGGGATTTGAGGGGGTCCTGCGTGGGAGTGTCGGGACCATTCAGATTCCACATATTGACTACGCCGAGAGAGGCGGCTGCGCGCATCGCCTCGACAACGCGGATGTCACCCATGGCCGAAGATTGCTCAGGCCCAACCACGTTGACGCCGCCATCTCCCCGGGTGGTCCAGACAATGGCGACCCGCTTACCAGTGTCGATCTCTCGCGCCACGTACGCAGCGGCCATGATCTCGTCGTCGGGGTGGGCGACAACGACTAGAATGTCCGCTTTGAAGCGCTCGTCGGGCGGGCGATTGTTACTCGCGTAGGGGTCATCTTTCTGGACCTTGGGACGGGTCTGCCCCCGAGCGAAGGTTTGCATTCCGATGGCGGCGAGCAGACCTAGAAGGAGAAGTTGTTTCGCCGCGATGAAAACAGTGCGCACAGTTATGAGACACCTCCGAAGATGCGAGTATGAGCTTCCCTCGGTTATAGCAGCCGCAGGCCAATTGCCGGGCTGTTCTTTGTCGGTGTGCAGCACCCGGAACCCTTGTCCTGGGAACGTGTCACCTTGTCCTGTTTCCCCCGACCTACTCCTGTCGCAGCGTTTCGGTCGGATCTATGGATGCCGCCCGAAAGGCGGGCAGCGAGGCGGCAAGCAAACCTGTGACGGCAAGGATGAGACAGCCTGAAAGCATCAATCCGGTTGCTCCTTGACTGGTTCCGAAAGTGACACCGGCCAGCAGCCTTTGCGCAGCCAGGCTCAGGACCGCGCCTGTGACCAAGCCAATCGTGATCAGCAAAACCGCCTTGCGGATCAAAACTGACAACACCTGGCTGGGTGCGGCCCCTAACGCAATGCGAATGCCGAATTCGCGTCTGCGCATTTCGACTGCGTACGCCAGCCTTCCGTAAAGCCCGATGGCGGTCAACACCAGCGTAATGCCGGCAAAGCTGGAAAGCAGGACCGAGGGAAAGCGGATGCGGCCAAGGCTCAACGAAGCAAGGTCATCCATCGTTCGCACATCGTAAATCGGAGCCTGCCTGTCCAGACCGGAAAGGAGCGCCCGCACGGAATGCTCCACCGCTCGCGGAGGCCCGGACGTCTTGAGAATCACTGAACCAAAAAACCAGGTGAGTTGCTGATACGGAAAGTAATAGATGGGTTCGAAAGAGGGCGCAAGAGAGTTCTGCCGCGCGTTCGCGACTACTCCCACAATTTCCCTGAGCCTCGTTCCCTCTTTGCCGTTGGTTGCGCCCGGCTCAATCCTTTTGCCAAGCACGCTCTCGCCCGGAAAGAATTTGTCAGCGAACGCCTGATTCACCACCACCACTGGGGGCGCGTTTGCATTGTCCTGCTCAGCAAAGGATCTACCCTTCAGCAGGCGAACCCCAAGGGTCGAGAAATAATCAGGCGACACAATCGAGATAGCGCTGTGCGGTCGCTTGTTCGGCGGCTTGCGTCGCTCTTCGATATCAAAAGAGACCGACATCTGATCTCCGGTCAGAGGCAAAACTGCTCCCGTTGCCGCTTGCTTGACGCCTGGAAGGGTCCGCAAGCTCGTTAACATTCGATCCCAAAACGCAAGCTGCTGTTCTCTTCTGGGGTAGACGCTATCCGATAAACCGACGCTGAACGTCAGCACATGGTCCGGTTCAAACCCTGGATCACGATGTGCCAAATGAATGAAGCTCGCCATGAGTAATTCCGCTCCCGTGAGTAACGTCAGGCTCAGCGTGATCTGCGAAATAACCAGCATGCTTCGAAGGCGCATCCCGCGGCCCGTGGTACTGCGAGACCCATCCCGGAGAACTCTTTCCAGATTGAGGCGAAAGCTCTGAAGAGCGGGCAAGATGCTGAACGCAACGCTCGTGAGCAGCATCAGTCCGATTGCAAAAGCGATCACCTGCCAGCTCAGCTTTGACTCTGTCAGGCGGGGAATCACGTCGCCGGCCATGGTTGAAGTGATTCGAAGAAAGATAGCAGCGGCCATCAAGCCACCTCCGCAACCAATGGAGCCGAGGGCGAGGGTCTCCCAAAGCCATTGGCGCAGTATTGCGGACTGCGATGCGCCTAAAGCGGCTCGCATGGCGAACTCCTGGCGGCGCTCAGACCCGCGTACCAGCAGCAGATTGGCTACGTTCGCACAGGCAACCAGCAGCAGCAGCACAACGGCTCCGCACAGAATTAGAATAGGCGCTTTGGTATCGCCAACGATGGCATCGAGGGCCGGGTGCACCCAGGTCGCACGATTGTTGCCGTCTTCATCCGGGTATTGCCTGGCTAGGCCGACGGCGATCGTATCCATCTCCGCCCTTGCCCGTTCTACAGTGACTCCGGTCGACAATCGTGCCATGGCATCCAAAACACGGGCGCCGCGCTGCACCGAAAGCGGATCGTCCTCGGTGGTCACCGAGTCTTCGGCCAAGGTAACCCACAGTTGAACGCCGGGATTTTGCGGCGGAAACTGAAACCCCATGGGCGCCACGCCGGCTACTGTGTAGCCCTTGCCATTGATGGAAACGATGCGTCCCGCGATGGCCGGATTACCGCCGAACTGCTCCTTCCATAGGCGATAACTCAAGACCGCTGCGTGCACACCTGGCGCTTCGTCCTGAGCGTGAAAGCCTCCGCCATGTAGAAGCTTCACCCCGAGCATCGGGAACAGGTCCCAGGAAACGATCTCTCCCTGCAACTGAATCGCCGGCACCGTGGCGGTCAACGTGAACTGTGCATCACGATAAGAAACCAGATGGGAAAAGACTTTCTTCTGCTGTCTGAAATCGAAGAAATCCGGATAAGAAAGGCTGTCCGGCGCAGGTACGCCAGGATGATTCCTGGTGCCGCGAGTGGATTGAAACGACACCAGGCGGTCTGGCTCCGCGTAAGGTAGCGCGTTCAGCAGCACAGCATAAGTGATGCCAAATATTGTGGTGCTCGCGCCGATGCCGATGGCCAGCGTTAATGTGATGCAGATCGTGAACGATGGCTTGCGGCGCAGCTGGCGAAACGCCAGGAAGGTATCTCGCCAAAGAGTGTCGATTTGAGGGAAGACACTTCTTTCCCGCAGGTCCTCGTGCAGAGCAGTTGGTCTGCCGAATTGGCGCATAGCCGCCCCACCGGCCTCTTCTTCGTTCAGACCTTGCGCGACAAAACGGCTCACCAGCATTTCTATGTGAAGCCGAATTTCTTCGTCTGTGTCCTGGTCCCTGATGCTGCGTCTGCCCAGGCTGGCTCCCAGGCGAGACAAAAGTGTTCGAAGTTGAGGCGGCATTTACCTCTCCTGCGGCGCCATGCGCAGCATGCGTGTGATTACATCCGCCATCCGCTCCCAGCTCTCGGTTTCGTGAGCCAGCTGTTTCCGCCCGGAGGCGCTGATCGAATAAAACCTGGCCTTTCGGTTGTTCTCCGAAGTCCCCCATTGCGACTTAATCCACCCCTTTTGCTGCAATCGCGTGAGCGCAGTGTAGACAGTGCCCTCATTCAGCCGCAAAAGATCGTCGCTCAGCTGTTCGATGCGCCGCGCGATCCCATACCCGTGTTGCGAGCCCATCGCCTCCAGTGTTTTCAAAACCATCAGGTCCAGGGTCCCTTGCAGCACTTCGGGTTTGTCGTTCGCTGGAATTTCTTTCCTTTTCACGTTGAATAGGAGTCTAACACGATTCATATGGATATTGAACAGGAGTATCGTTCGACATGCGTGCCTCACTTCTCCGCAACACGCCGGATGTGCTGAATGCCGGGTGAATGCGTCAGGTGATGGGCCGCATGCCTGGCGCACCGAAGGCGTAGAGCAACAGAGCGGTTGCTACTTCTGTCGTATCTTGAGTGCTCTTGCGTAACCAATATTTCGCGGGTTCCGAATACGCCTAACCGCAAAGACCAATCGCATTTCGAAAGAGTATCGCCAGCGATTCAGACCGCGCTTCGGGCCAAATTCCACCATCGGCGACTCACCGGCAAAGTGGCTCCTGCGCATCGGCCTTCCTGCGCCAGCGCTTTGCAAAAGGTCCGGTATTAAATGTGACAGCGCAGAAATCCGCAAAAGACTCGCGGCGGACGTTTGCAACGTAGCACGGGTACTGTTTATGGGGTTGCACGCCTTTTCTTCCCGCAGCGTCTCAGACACGCCCAGTTGGATTCCTGGAACCACCAGTGAAAGTCGGCGGCGCAGCCTCGTTTCCATCCCCCAGCGGGCGTCCGCGTTGCCAAGCGCCAAAGGCACCATACGGATATCCGCCAGGTTTAGGCGCACTGACTTTTTCAAGGGCGTCCGTTGCGTCCTTGTCCAGCGTCAGATTGGCCGCGCCAAGGTTGCCGCGTAGATGTTCGACCGTACGAGCACCGACAATCGGAGCAATGACGGTTGGGCGGTCTGCGATCCAACTCAAGGCAACCTGCGCCGGCGTCGCGCCGATCTCCTTGGCGATGCGAACAACGGTATCGATCGTGTCCCAGTTGCGATCGGAATTCGCATACTCCTCTGAAATCGACTGATAGAGTTCCTTTTCGGAACCCGCCCGTGTATCCGAACCTGCTTTGCCTCCGCGCTGATATTTGCCAGTGAGGAAGCCGCCGGCCAGCGGCGACCAAGGCAGCAGGCCGATCCCGTTGTGCAGCGCGGCAGGAATAACTTCCCATTCGATTTCGCGCGAGAGCAGGCTGTATTGAGGCTGGAGCGTCACGGGTACCTGGGCGCCCATGAGCTTCGCCGTGGAGACGATGAGCTGAAGCTGCCAGCCCGTGAAGTTCGACAGCCCGATGTAGTGGATCTTGCCCGCCTTCACCGCCTCCTCGAGAAACGACAGCGTTTCCTCTACCGGCGTGTGCATGTCGGAGGCGTGGAGCTGGTAGAGATCGATCGTCTCAATGCCCAGGCGCGTGAGGGAGGCGTTCAGCGACCGATGGAGCCAGCGCCGCGACAGTCCAACCGCGTTCACATCCTGGCTTGAATTGAAGCGGCCTTTGGTCGCCAGCACGACGCGCTCGGTGACGTCACGAGGCCGGGCTGCGAACCAGCGCCCGATGATTTCTTCCGATACGCCGTTGACGTATACATTGGCGGTATCGACCAGGTTGCCGCCGGCTTCAATGAACGTGTCGAGGATTTCGAAAGCATCCTCCGCAGGCGTCTCCGAACCAAAATACATGGTTCCAAGAGCGATCTTCCCAACGGCGACTCCGGTGTTTCCGAGCTTGCGATTCAGCATGGCATAACCTTTCCTGCAATGATTTGAGGAACACGAAGACGTCGGCGGTGCCGGCGAAAACATCGTGCACACCTCAGTCTAAGACGTCCGTTCTATTGAAGGGCTTCGGTTATCGGACTGATGTCGTCAATCGCGAAGTACCCCTTCTGATGCGCCCTTCTCACACTGTGACGTCTAACGCTAACTGCACAGGTGAGCCTCGCCGCAGATAGATCGCGCTTCATTTTCTCAGGGAGCGATGCCAACAGAATGTCCTTGTTCTCGTAAACGAGCGGCCGCAATACCCAGGGGTAACGCCGAAAGCGTCCGAAACATGCCGTATTCGTGCTGCTAGGCCAACAGAATTGGTTGAACGGGAACGAACGGAAGATCCGGGACTATGGTGCTTAACTCTTGCGGATGCTTTGATGTAATGGCGTCGATGAAGTTCCGAATCTTCTTATTGTCGAGCAGATGTACATGAAATGGGCCACTTCCAGATCGTCGACAGTTACCACTGCTTGACGCTCCACATCGGTAATCACCAGGTCTTTCTGAATAGTCTCATCGAGAATGACATCCCATGCCGACAGACCGTGCACGAAGCATCCCGTCAGATTTGCACGCTTAAGATTCGTCTGGTTCATGATTGCCCCCAAGTTGAGCATGCAAGAGAATCGCACCGGTGAAGTCTGCCCACCGTAGGTTCGTCCATCTCAGGTTTGCGTTGCTTAAATCAGTGTGCTGAAGATTCGCCGAGAGCAAGTTGCAGCTCCATAGATGAGCATCACGAAGGTTTGCATGCGGGAGAGATGCACAAAAAGAGCCGAGCTCGTGCCAAATTGGCTGGAGATAAATTAGCTCCCGATAAATTAGCGTGAGAAGGTCGGAGTCTTCCAAGAAAGCGTTTGAAAGATTGGTATTGGAAAGGTTGGCGCTGCTCAAGTCGGCCTTCTGCAGGAACTCAACGCGCGATCGATTCAGATTGCTCAGATCCGCACCAGACAGATCCACTTCAACGTTCATGTGATTCTGACGCCACGCGTTTCCTGCCTCAGCACAGTCGCTCCCGACCGCGAGCTTTGCGACCTAACCTTGCAGAAATTATTTGTCTTAACTATCCTCAAACGTTGGAGGTTCATCCAGAAAAAATGAGGCAAGCATTCGCATGACATCGTCAACGATACTTGTAGCCACATGGAGCAACGGATTGTTCGTCGTTTCCGGTGAAGTGCGCCAGGAGCTTCCTAATCGCGCGTTGAAAGCGCTCGCCCCCGACGGGCATGGCGGCGTTCTCGCTATCATCGACGAGCGCTCCCTTTGCCGCCGCGCACCGGACGGCGTATGGAGCACAATCGCCACTACCGAGTTTGATCTCGCGTGCTGTTTGGCGGTGGGCGACGTCGTCTACGTCGGCTCCGACGATGCACGCCTCTTTCGCGTCAGCCCGACCGGCCAGATCGAGCAGCTCGACGGCTTCAACGAGGTCGCCGGACGCGATAAGTGGTATGCGGGACGTGCCATGGTCAACGGCAAGCTCATCGGACCGCCGCTCGGAATCCGTTCCCTCTCCGCAACGTCGGACGGGGCGGTACTCCTCGCCAATGTCCATGTCGGCGGTATCCCGCGATCGGTGGACGGTGGCGAAACCTGGCAGCCCACCATCGATATAGACAGCGACGTCCATGAAGTTCGCGCGCACCCGAACCGTCCGGAAACCGTGGCGGCCGCCGCCGCAGTCGGGCTCTGCACCAGCAGCGACGCTGGCGCAACGTGGGTGGTCGAAAAGGCAGGCCTTCATTCCTCGTTTTGCTCCGCAGTCGGCTTCGCCGGGGACGACATACTTGTGGCTGCGGCGGCCGACCCATTCGCCCCGCAGAGCGCACTTTATTGTCGGCGCTCTATCGGCGGGGGCTTAGATGAACATGGTCCACTGATGATGGTCGCCGGCGGCCTCCCTGAATGGCTCGACCGGACTGTCCACACTGCTTGCATCGCCGCCCACGGCTCGGCAGTCGCGGTCGCCGACAGGGGAGGCAACCTGTACTTTTCGACCGATACCGGTCATACTTGGTCGCGCCGGGCGGACGGCCTTCCACCTCCCAGCTGCGTTCTGATCATCTGACGACGGTGCGGATCAGTGCATGCCGGAAACGGTCAGACGTCTCAACCCGAACCCGAAGTCGCTTCTAACGGCATCAACGGCTTTTCCAATGAGCGCGTAATAGTCGGAATCAAGCTCCCCGCCCACGTGAATCGCCACCGCTCCCCCTTATGCACATTCCCGACCAGCGCCGGTCGAAAACAAGCGATACACGTTCCACCCGTATGCCGCACACTCGGATAAACAATCCCAAGCGAGCCGCGTTCTAACAACTCCGCCGCAAGCGCCTGAGAAGCAACATAACTGCCAGGATCGAGATACGGGCCAGACTCCTCCGAGCCCCGAAGATCATGAAACTCCGAGCTGAAGTCAGAGATGTAATCGTCATAAGTCACGCTGTCATCGAACCGATTGATTTCTGCGTATTCGATGGACTTGTGGAACGCAATCTCGGCCTGCGCCGTTTCAATCGCAAACGCCGCATACCAAGCGCCCCGCTCCGGGCCGTTAAAGCGCGAACCCTGCGGGTGCGCATGCGTGAACGCGGCATTGATGACCCGGTATCCCGGCACACCAAACACCAGTTCATGCAGGTCGATTCCCGGCAGCAGCCCGTTCTCAGCCAGCAAGCGGTCGTTGGTCGCACTGTCCAGATCGAAGATGTCCCGCAAATGGTCGGCGTCATCGGCGATGCGCATCAAAACACTTTCAAATCCAGGGCTGTACTTTGAGGGGATCAGGCGGTGCGTGTCAGACTGCCGTACCAGGCTCAACGGCGGCTGGTCCTTCGGCCCCTGAGTCTTGCTGCTCATCTCCGACCCGTTACATCCCTCCGCGCCGGGCGTCCAAGAGCCGCCGCACAATCTGCATCGCCGGAATTCCCCCTCGTTTCATGTAGTCGAGCGGCGTTCGTCCCCCGAAAATCCGGTTGCTGTTGGGCAGACTTACCCACTCGTCGGCCAGCGCCTCCCCGTAAAGAATGTGCAAAGCCTTGAAAATGCCGATCAGGTATGAGATCCGCGACAACACATCCACGTCCAGCAGTCGCGCCGGGTCTTTCTTCCACTTGTAATACGGACCATTCGAGATGCCCCCCAAAAGAGCCCGCGCGTCGTCATCCCGAATGCTCCACTGATTGATCAGGTTGAAAAAGGCCTTCAATGCCGAAACGCTGAGCCGCTCTCTTTCAGCCCGTGAAGTTAGATCCACAGGCGGCGTCGGCTCATAGCGCGACTCCGGGTATGTGCGCTTGGTAAGCGGCATTAGTCTCCTGTTCAGGAGAATACCCGATCCTGTTCAGAAGTTCAAGGATGTACTATAACAATTGGGTAAAGTAGTTCCTATGCGTTTCCTGGCCGTCGCCCTGCTCTTCTCCATCACCCTTGCTGCTCAAGACAACCTCAACGAGTTGGAGGTCGTTGGTCAGATCAAACGACAAGCCTTCGACAAGTCGGAAGTAATGGATACCCTGTCTGAGATCTCCGACGTCCACGGACCACGATTAACTGCGTCCCCTGAGTTTGAAGACGCCGCAAAATGGGCCATGGAGCGCCTGAAAGCGTATGGACTCGAAAAGGTCCATGAAGAGGAATGGGGTCCGTTCGGTCGCAGTTGGTCCATTACGGATTACACCGCCGATATGCTCACCCCGCGCTACTCGCACCTGGTCGGCGTGCCGCTTGCCTGGAGCTCTCCAACCGACGGGCCTGTCACCGGAAGTCTGATTTACGCTCCGCTTCCCGGGCGTGAATACAACGTCACCAAGCTGGTCACCAGAAATACCGAGTTCGAAAAAAAGTGGCGCGGCCAGCTGAAGGGAAAAATCGTGCTCGCGACCGAACTCCCTCATGACACGCCTCGGACCAGAGCTAATTTTCAACGCTACGACGCTGCCGAGCTCGCAGAAATGACGAAAGCGCCTGAGCCTCACGCCATCAAGAAAATAGACTGGACGACGTTTGACATGCCGGAGGATACGGCCCAACGGCGTGCTGTATTCGCATCGCTTCCGGAGTCGGCGATCGACGATCTGATTGACAAGTTGGACGTCGAGCGGAACAAACTGAACGCGTTCTTGAAGGCTGAGGGTGCGCTGGCCGTCTTGCGGACCGATACCCGCGACTTTGATGGGCGGTTTGCCGCCGAGCAGGTCGGCTCTGAAAAAGCCTCCATTCCGTCAGGACCACCCACCTTCGTGATCATCGACGAGCAATACAGCCGCCTAACCCGGCTATTGGAGAAGAAAGTGCCCGTGACCGTCCGGCTTGATCTCAAGGTCAAGGACTCGGGCAAAGACGAAATGGCCCACAACATCGTCGGCGAGATCCCAGGCTCCTCCAAGCCTGACGAAGTTGTCATGATCGGAGCTCACTTCGACTCCTGGCACTCCGGCACCGGAGCCACCGACAACGGCGCTGGCAGCGCAGCCATGATCGAAGTCATGCGAATCCTGAAAGCCAGCCACTTACCTCTGAAGCGCACGGTGCGCATCGGGCTTTGGAGCGGGGAAGAGCAGGGGTTGTACGGGTCAAAAGCCTACGTGACAAAGCATTTCGCGGAT
>CBAAAA010000127.1:0-10519 GCA_964658695.1 uncultured Solirubrobacteraceae bacterium
AAACGACGTGAAAACATGTTGCCCTCTCCTAGCGTTTTTGGAATTCCGGAGATCCCAGCGTCAGACCCGCGATCAAGCTCGGCAGCTGCGGCGGCCCGGCTTGGGCACTCGCCGCCAGTTGTTGCCGCAGATCTGGGTTGCTAATCGCCTTCTCGATCGCCGCTTTGGTTGGGTCGCTGGGATCCGCTTCCAGCAGCGAATGCGCCACTCGCATCGGAGCGCCTCGCGCTTCGTTTTCCCACACAGAGGTGTCCACGTGAATACCTTGCAGCCGATTGTGCGCCAGTGCAATGGCGAAGTTCATACGCTCCAGCAAACCAGCTGAACTGACCCACTCCGCGTTTGCGCTTGAGTATCCTGTCGGCTCGATCTTCCTATAGAGTGGCTCGCCCAATTTCTGGATTTCGTTGCTGAGCACAGAGGCTGATTGCAAATCGGCCTGCGATGCCCGAATCGCGCTCACTACCATCTCAAAAGGTGTCTTTACCTTGGCATGATACGCTCCTTCAGACCAAAACTCTGGCGCGCTGATCATGGTACGCACCACTTCCCGAAGATCGCCGTCTCTTGAGAGAAACGTTTTGGCCATCCGATCTACCAGCGCTGGAGGCGGATCGTCCGCAACAAAGCGCTTCGCGAGCTGCAGCGAAATAAAGTGTGCTGTTGACGGATGGCGTGCCAGCAGACTCAGCACTTCCAACCCGTCATTCATTCCGCCACCCGCCGCAATCACATGGCCCAGTACCACCTTCCGGCCTCTGTCATGCATCTTGTCGTTGTATTCGAACTCACCGCTCGTCCGGGGATTGGCAATCGTCCAGCCCGTGAAGCAGCGAGCCACTTCAATCACATCCTGCTGTGTATATCCGCCATCCACCCCCAGGGTGTGCAATTCCAGCAGCTCTCTCCCGTAGTTCTCGTTGAGACCGCCTTGCGTTTTCGCAGTCCGGGCCGCATTCCGGGCCCGCGGGGAATCAGCTCCTACCGATTGCCAGTTGTCCAGGTAAAAAAGCATCGCGGGGCTCTCGGCCGTCGCCAGCAGCAGATCGTAGAACTTGCCGAACACATGCGGACGGATCGCATCGCGCTCATAGCTGGGAACCAGATAGTGGTCTGCGCCCTTATCCAGAAACACATTGAAATGGTTAAACCAGAAATCCACCAGCAACTCCTGCAACTGATGAGTGCTGTAGACTGCTCGCAGAATTTTGCCGTCCGTCAGATCGCTTGCCACGACGTTCTGCGGATTAACAGCCAACATCAACTGTCGCCGTAGCTCCACCGGCGCCAGCCCCGTGAGAGCACGCCGTTGATTCCTTCGCAAAGACCAGACGAAGTCCGGGAACCTTTCACGTGGAATCGAACCCAAGACACCCCGTTTCTGGTCTGCGGTTCCATTCTTCAAGATCTCGATTTGAGAACCACTAAGCACGCTGCTGAGCTGGCTTTTAAGATCCAGATCCGCGTCATCGTCGGCGTCGTTCGGCAGGATAGCTGCCGTATTGACCAACTGCTTTTTCTCCCGATAATGCTGGACCAGTTTTTCCACGACCATCCGCTGTTGTGGATCATCGGGCAATGGCTGTCGCCCTCGCGCTACCGCCAGCACCATCTGCGGCGACGGATAACGAACGTACGTTTCCCTGACATTCAGCCGCAGTGTTTCAAGCGGCGCCAGGCGTGTCAGCAGTACCGGATTCTCAGATACGCGCTCGGGATGAAGCTCGGCATCCAGCCAGCGTTTCAGCCCCTGAGAATCGATCTGCGCCAGATCTCCGGGTCGGGCTCCAAATGTCAACCGGTCCAGAGCATGCCGCCGCCTGTCTTCTCCACGCAAAGATTTTGCAAACTTGGCAAACTCGGCCGGATGATCCCGCAAGCGCTTCGGTGTCGCACTCCCGACCGCCGCCACCGCGACAATCAACGAGAATGCGACGAAGAATACCCGAAACCTCGAATTCGCCGCGCTTACTGCCACATCCTACTTAACGGCAGAAACACAGGAAGAGTTGACGGAAAATTTGGAAGATTTGAGTCTAGGGCAGTAATTGTACGGGACGGTAGACCGTAGGCATCAATTCACGTGCGGGATACGAGCAGTCCCGGCGCGGTGTCCTTCAGACGCCAATCGTCTATAAGACTGCCACTTCTTTCGAAGGACGCGGTTCCACCACATCAGATACCCGGTCAGAGTGAGGATACTTAAAGCAATGCTGAGAACGCACCAGATGCATTTCGAAACAATCCCCCCGAAGTCCCCGAAGTGAACCGAATACGATCCCATCAGAATGCGCTCGGCCGGCGACCACTTCTTGCTACTTTCGGTCCATAGCACCTCGGCCGTACCTGGGTCCAGATGAACAATGTCTTCGCGTAGGGTAAGCGGAATCGCGGGATCGGTCGAAAGAAATACCGCTACCTGTCCCTCAGGCCGAAACACATCCATATAAAGATACGCGAGATCCTCGCCAGGAAATTCCTTTTCCGCGCGGGAAACATAAGCATCAATCGAGAGTAGGCGAGCGCCGCTCGTCCAATGGGAGCGCTTCGCCCCTGCCGGTGTCGAAAATAGATGGAGCGGTTTCTGAATGACGCCCGGGAAGATGAAGTAGGCGCCAGTCAGACCCCACATCAGCAGGATGACGACAGTCCAGAAGCCCACTGCGCTGTGCAGATCGAAGTTGATCCTCCGCCAACCGGCCTGCCACTTAACAGTTACGGCGCGAGGCCAAACCCGTCTCCCGGGCCACCAGATCACTAGGCCGGTAATACACAGCAGCACGAGAAGAAGTGCTCCAAACCCGTTGGCAGTTGCGCCAGCGGAGCCGCCGAGCAGTTCATTGTGCAGCTTTTCGAGCCACACCATGACCGGATGACGTCTTTGCAGGTCCGCGTCTCCAACCACCTGGCCGCCCTCCCGATCCACACAATAGACTCGCTCTCGTCCATTTGCACGGAATGTCAGGGTGACCACCCGCCGTTCGGATGATCTCAGGTCGATTGATTGCAGCACCAAGGCCGGCTTCCCACGCTGAAGCTCGTCCACAATCTGCCCGTAAGTCAGACCATTCGAACGTGCCGGTTCTGTTCGCAGTGTGGGGGCGTCACTGGTCAGCTCTCGCTGGAATACCAGCACGCTTCCACTAATACTGATGGCCAACATGTACAGGCCGACAATTACGCCGACCCAGAGGTGTAC
The DNA here is from genome assembly GCA_964658695.1 of uncultured Solirubrobacteraceae bacterium. GTDB lineage: Bacteria > Acidobacteriota > Terriglobia > Bryobacterales > Bryobacteraceae > Bog-105. The sequence goes on from CBAAAA010000127.1 coordinate 3,200, forward strand.
TTGAAAGACAATCTGACGCCAGCGTACACGCTGCGGATGGTGCAAGAAGCTCTTCAACATGACCGATATCAGCTGAAATTTTTAGAACAAACCCTTCCAGGATGTCCAGCTATAGCGCAAGGAGCCGAGAACGGTTCGGCGATTCCCATAGTTGCAATAAGAGTCAGAGGTACAGATTGGAACGTACATTTTGTCCGTAAGATTTGTGGCGTTTACCTCGAAACGAATTTTTTTCCAGTCGTAGCGTAGAGATGCGTCGAACAGGCTGTATCCCGGCAGGATTAAAGTGTTCGTCGGATCCCCCGCTGTGGTCCCAACATTCCTGATCCCAAACCCTACACCCAAGCCGGCCAACTTCGTTCGAGACACCGTGTAATTCGCGATTGCGCTCACCAATCGATCAGGAATGAGGGTGGGGCGCTTGCCCAGTTGTGTCGCATCTGTAGTAGCCGTGACAACCTCGTCTAAATAAGAATAGGAGGTGTGGACGTCGAGGCCGTGGAAAAGGCTGGCCACTGCTTCCACCTCCACACCACGCGAACGAATCCCGCCGGTTTGTAACTCGTTCAGTGGATTTGCCGGATCCGTCGTCTCAACATTACGCTCATCGATATTGAAGTAGGAAGCCGTCACATACGCCGGAGAGTGTTTGGGCTGGTACTTCAACCCGCCCTCTTTCGACTTCCCCGTTATGGGTTGAAATGGCGTCCCATAATAATTCACACCGGTGGTCGGCAGAAACGACGTGGAGTAACTGAAATATGGCGTCAGCCCCCAATCCGAGACGTAAGCAACCCCGACCCGGCCTGAAAATGCGCCTGGTGTCTGGACTGTCGGGGCGGAACTGCCCAGCAGTTGATTGGTTGTAATACGCGTCCAATCCTGCCTGCCGCTCAGCGTGGTTACTATTTTGTGGAACCACTTGATTTGATCCTGGAAATAGAGCCCCGTCTGATCTGAAGGTTGCCTCGTCGATGAGTACAGCAGCGGCGTCGGAATTACCGCGTTATAGGAGGGTGCAAAAACGTCGATGGAAGGAGCGCTGCTGCTTCCACTCGCAATATCGACATTCGAATGAGAGTAGTCGACTCCGACAAGCACGACGTGTTCCGTCGGTCCGGCTTTGAATTGCGCCAGGGCTTGGGTGTCCAGCGTGTACAGCCCGAGATCTAGACTGTTGGAGAAGCCGTATCGAGATAACGTCCGCTGATCTGCGGCTAGACCTCCACCGAACGCGTCATCTCCGTCGAAAGCGATCTTCGAAAACCGGGAAGTCTGCCGAAGAGTCCAGATCTTGCTCAGCCGTTGCTCAAAGAGATAGGCGACCGACCATTGTTGCCTGTGAAAGAAGTCAAACCCGGGCTGCCCGGTGAAAAACGCGGTGGGAATCCTTCCATAAGGATCAGCCAACAACGTTCCCTCAGCAGGTAAAAACTGGCTCCAACCCGTTTTGTCGTATTGATAATCCGAGAGAATCGTCAACTTCGTTTTCGCGGAACCATTCCAGGTGAGCGCCGGAGCCAGCAGCCTTCGCTCGTCCGGAACGTAATTCACCTGCGTATCGCTGTCGCGCCAAAGCCCGGTCACTCGATAGACCCAGTGGGACTCAGCATCCACCGCCCCTCCGATATCCGCTTGCACTTGTTTTCGCGCGTAGTTGCCAAAGTTCAGGATCAGTTCGTTCGACTCCAGCGAATCCGGCCGCTTTGTCACAAGATTCACCAGCCCTCCTGGAGTGTTCTGGCCATAAAGAACGGAACTTGGGCCTTTCAGCACATCCACTTCCTGCAGCTCATACGGATCGATTTGCCCCTCCACTTCTCCGCTTTGCCAGCGAGAGTTGTCCCGGAAAAGGCCGTACGTCGATTCGTCGAAGCCGCGTATATTGAACCAGTCGAATCGCGTCTCCGTGCCGTACGTGTTTACGCCCACTCCAGCCGTGTAATCGAGCGCCTGATTTAACGTCTGCGCACCTCGTTGCCGCATCTCGTCCGCCGTGATAACCGAGACCGCCTGTGGCGTTTCGATCAATGGCGTTCCTGATTTGGTAGCTGCTGTCGAAGACGTCGCAACATAGCCCCCTGGAGCGACCACGTTCACAATACTGGTCGATTGGCCAAGTTCCAGCTTCAGCTCGAGCGTTTGCTGGCTTTCGCCGACGCGAAACGCTGGTTGAATTTCCGTCTTAAAACCAGTCGCAGAGGCAATTACCCGGTACGTTCCGAACGGTAGATCGACCGAGTAACGCGAATCGCTCCCGGTGTGAGCCTCGAAAACGAGCGAACCGCCGCAGGTAAATTGAATCTTCGCGGACTCAACCGCCCCACCAGCCGGATCCAGCACAGCGCCCGCGACATGCGCTTTCGGTCCGTTGGGATGTGAAGAACACACCCCGGATTGAGGCGTATCGGAGCTGGCGGACTGTGCGAAACAATGGAAACAACACGCGGCCGCTACGACGCAAACCATTTGGAACTTTGCCGCAGTCCGGTGGGAGATACCCACGCAAGCTGGTGCAAGTAGATCTTGGACCATTTGGGTCCATAATAGATGGCGCCCTGCATTCTTGAAAATAGTTGTGCTTCCGAAAGCGCGCAAATCCCAGGTGAATGGTTCGCGGAGCGGGTCAAATAGCTGACAACAACCGCGAGGTCGCCTGTTATGACATCACCCCTCATGACCTTCGTCCGCAACTCCGCAGCGATAAAATAATCGATTGAATCAACCCGTTCTTTTCGAGCAAGAGTTCCAGACGGCGCGTCCGCCCCGTCCCGTTTACTGCCATCAGGAGTTCCTCGATAAGCTTGCCGAGCGACGGAATGAGCCGGTCGGAAAGCGGGTCGCACTCATGATGCAGCGCATGGCCGTTGACATTAGCCGGCTGCATTATAAGGCTACTAACGGCGTGAATCGCGGCTGGCGTCGTTCACGATTGGGAGGCAGTTCGGGTTCGCATTTTTACGCATGGTGGGCGCCTGCGACGTCGATGCCACTCAAGGATTCCGGCTTCCGAGCCGAGTCCGAGGCCATCGTCTTACGAGACATACGTCATCACGACAACCATGCGCCCCTCAACTGCGGTGATTCGTCGAAGGATTATCTGCTGCTTACCGTGCCGGATTTGCGCGGTACCGAATATGCTCCGGAACCCTGGACTGCTCCGCAGGCGCGATTCGCAAAGGGCCGAGGGGCCGCAAGAATCCTCAAAGGACATCCGGGTTCGGGGAAAACCACCGCACTGCTTCATGCCGCGGATTCCTGTCAGGCCGATCGCACCTTGTATCTGACCTTTTCCCAGGACTTGGCGGCGTTGGCGAGAGACTATTTCGACCGATTCTGTTCCTCGAAAACCCGGATCTTTACCGTTCTCACCTATCCCGTATTCCTGTCCCAGTTGTTGGGGGGTCAAACGGCCTTGGCCGATACCGTTGCTGGCCGCACCCAGTTCCGGCGCGATCTTTCCAAACATCAGCGGTCGCTCGGCGTGTGGTCTAACAATGTCGACGCACTCTACGACGAAATGTACGCGCACCTGGTTGGTGCTGCAGTGCCTCAGCACGCGGGCCGGTTTCCGAAAGCCGAGCGCGTGCGCCTCCCCGACGGCGCTTACCGGACTCAGCGGGATCGCTATCTCGGGCCAGCCGCCGAAATCGTTCTCGAGGCCGCCCGCCGGCTCGAACGTACGTCCAACGCTCCTCTTGCAGACCTCTATTTTCCTGAATTAGCTCTGGGGTGGCGAGCGGCGAACGCGCTGAGCTCCGGATCGCGGCAGATCGAATCCAGCTTCCTCGATTACCGCTGCATCGCTGTGGATGAGGTTCAAGATCTAACCCCGCTCGAAGCGTTTGTTGTGCTCGCACTCGCACGCAGCTATGGAGCCGGTCGCAGCAGTTCTTCTTCGTTACTACTGGCCGGGGACGAGTCCCAGACCGTCCGTCCTACAGACTTTGAATGGGCGTGGCTGAACGACATGCTTCATTCGATGATCGGCCAGGCACAGGAATTCAAGCTGACGGTGAATCTTCGCAGTCCGCGCCGCATTGCGGATGTCGTGAATCGAGTGTCGGACCTTTACGACTACCTGCATAAGCAGGACCGCCCTTCCGGGACTGGTTACGCCGAAATCGATGACGACGGTCCGGACCAGATCCTGTACGCCACTGTCGCGCGAACTGAAGTTCAATCGCTGCTAACCTCGCTCAGCACGCGCGAAGGGCTTGCGATGATCGCCTTCGACAAGCAGAATCTGCCTGGCGAAATCCTCCCTTTCGTCCTGTCGCCGGCAGAGGCGAAAGGGTTGGACTTCCACTCAGTCTGCGTCCTGAATGGAGGCTCGCTGCTACAACACATCGTCAATGCTCGCGCTTCAGCAACCACGGATACCCTGACCCGCCGTCTTGCAATCGATCAACTGAGGGTGGCGCTGTCAAGGCCCACGGAACGTCTCCTCTGGGTGGATGTCGCGCCGGAAGCGGCTTCTGTGAAAGAGGTGGCCCGGTTGCTTCGATCCCCAGCCGACATTGCGCTCTATCCGGTAACCGCCGAGGCGTTACGAACCTGCCTTGAAGAAGACCAACTGGAGATCGAGGACCGCTTGCAGCGTTGCCAGAAAGATGCGCGCCAGCTTCTTGCGGTTAAGCCCGACCTGGCATGGTCGCGCGCTCAGCAGGCCGTACGACTGCTCGGTCTCCCCGGCGACCTGAACAGGGTTACCGATGCGGCGGCGCGGGAAACAACGTACCTGATGCTGGCGGAGGTGGCTTTTCAGCTCGGGTTCCGAAAGAAAAGCCTCTCACCCGAACTTGGCCGGTTGGACCTTTACGAGCAGTCAGCCGAGGCGGCGCGCAGCGCCGGAAAACTCCTTCTAGGAAATGCGCTCCAATTCATTGGCGCAGCTGAGAAGGCTCAGGGGGCGGACCAGTTGAATCGAATTGCAGCCGCTATCCAGGAGATAACCGCCGCACGCGAGCAACTGCCCGCCTGGCTGATTGTCGAGATTACGCCGCGTACGCTTTTCTGGCTGGATGAGCTCCATCATCACCTCGAAGCCGGCGACAACCCGATTCTCGCGCAGGAGATCCTTCCGCCTTTCTTTGACGCACTCGGGCTACCCGATGCGCAGGCGCGCAAGGATCGTTTGGCGCAGCGCTCAGTCCAGATATTGATGAAGAGCCGGCGTCACGCTCAGGCCCTTAGAATCTTGGAACGTCTGCCCGAGCCCAACCCGAAGCTGACCGCCGAGTGTTATGAGGAAACCGAACAGCTTGCGAAGGCGGCCGGGATCTGGATGCAACTCGGCGATCGCGATCGGGCGCTGAAATGCCATCGCTCGATTCCCGATTTCGGAGCCTCGTTGAACCTGATCCGGCAGTTTGAGAACCACCCGGCTCAGCCGTCCCTCGAATGGCTGGCCGAAGTGGACGCTTTGTTTGCGCGCCGCCCCGATAACTTCAATCGGACCATGACTGCTCCGGAGAAGAAGTTGCTCGAAGCCACGCTCGAGCGCGGCCTCGGCGTGCAACGGAAGAAACCGGCCACAAAAAAGGCGTCGGCAAGCGCTGTGAAGAACAGCACGCCTAAAAAGCGCGTACCCGCGAAGCGTATGCCTCTGCCGCGTGACAAGAGTCCGTTTTGAGGAAGACCCTGCTGGCATTATGTCCAAAGGCAAATTCAGAAGTAGTAATACGCCGTACGCCAAGCTGGAAAGCCTCGCGGAAGGAGACGCCATCGACGGCAATTCGATTCAGAATGATCACCAGGCGAGTTCCGCTGCTATCTGCCGACGCTACTCAGGACAAAAGCGGCTGGTAAGGAACCTGCACACGATTTATTTCCCTTAACAGGTCTTGAGCGCGGATAGGTTTGGCCGTATAGCCGTCCATTCCCGATGCGGAACACCGTTCCCGCTCCGTCGATAGCGCATGAGCGGTGACCGCAATAATAGGAATGTGCCCACCGGTGGTTTTCTCCCTTTCGCGAATTGCAAGGCAGGCTTCCACGCCATCCATCTCGGGCATTTGGACATCCATTAAGATGAGGTCGAATTTTTCCCTTTCCAAAGCAGCCAGAACCTCCAGGCCGGTGGCTGCGATTCTCGCGTGGAAACCGCGGTTTTTCAGCAGGCGAACAATCACCAGTTGATTCACTACATTGTCCTCGGCCACGAGGATACGCAATGGGAGTGTTATTGCTGCCTTAGGATCCGCGGTACTTCGGCCGTTCTCCTCCTCCGTTAGGCTCAGGCATGGACCGGGATACGACGTCTTGTCGTCCTTGCCGCACTCCTCCGCTTTAGAAACCAAAGCGCTGATTGTGAAGTGGAAGCAACTGCCCTGGCCAGGCTGACTCTCCACCCAGATCCGGCCCCCCATCATCTCGACGAGGCGAGTGGAGATGGTGAGTCCTAACCCGGTACCGCCAAATTTCCGGGTGGTGGAACTATCCGCCTGCGAAAACGCTTCGAATACCTCTTTTTGCCGGTCAACCGGGATGCCGATGCCCGTGTCCTGGACTGCGAAGTGCAAAGTCGTCTTGTCGCCGTCGAGACGATCCAGCGCCACTCGGAGTTCAATATGTCCGCATTTGGTGAACTTGAGAGCATTACCGATCAAGTTAATGACCACTTGGCTGAGGCGGTTCACATCGGCCAAGATCTCATCCGGTACGTCGGGCCGGATGTCGCAGAACAACCGCAACCCCTTGGCCTCTGCCCGAAATGCCAGTGGCCTGAGGGTTTTCGCAATATGATCCCGGAGCTGGAACTGGATCGGGTCCAACTCGAGCCTGCCAGCTTCGATCTTTGACAAGTCGAGAATGTCGTCCACCAGCGTGAGTAGCAGCTCGGCGGAGCTTTTCGCTGTGTCGAGAAGCTCGCGTTGTTCGCCGGTCAGGTCGGTTTCGAGGGCCAGCTGTGTCATGCCCAAGACGCCGTTCATCGGCGTGCGGATTTCGTGGCTCATGTTGGCGAGAAAGAGGCTCTTCGCAAGATTCGCTTGCTCCGCCGCGTCCTTTAACGCGTCCGCCTCCGCCAATTGCTGCTGAATGGTTTGCGTCTGTTCCCGAACACGCCGCTTAAGAACGATCACCCAGGCAGAGACCAGCAAAATCGCCACAAACGTAAAAGAGAGAACGTACAAGGCGTGTATGACAGTCCACCAGGACGGCCTGTCTATGATATTCAAGTCTTCAGGAGAGCGTAGAAGTAATTGAAACGCTGTGGGCGCGTTGAAATAAGGAGTAGTGTCACTGATCAGGGCAATTCCGGTCAACTGCACTGTGCTGTCATCCGGAACCGCGGACAACGCTCCTCCGCCCAGCACT
>CBAAAA010000128.1:0-10509 GCA_964658695.1 uncultured Solirubrobacteraceae bacterium
CCGCCGGCCTTGTAAACCGGATTTTGATAAAGCGTGTGCGGATAAAAGGGCGTGCATGGCACTCCTTCCGCCTTCAGAGCCCCGCAGAACTGATCGCGAGTGACTGTTGCATGCTGAATCCGTCCCAGCAGCAGATACTGCGAGTTCGCGGTCACCTCGGCCGGCTGCTGCTGCCAGACTATGCCATTGTCGGACCCTAAGCGAAGCTGAATGCGTTCGACGTTCGTCGTGCGCTGCGCAATCTGCGCCGGAAGGCGTTCCAGCTGCGCAAGCAAAACCGCCGCCTGAAACGCAGTCATCCGGAAATTGGTCCCCAGCCGGTGATGTTCGAAGAAGCCACGCCCTTCTTCCCTGCCCTGATTGAGCACCGAGGCCGCCGTCTTCGCTAATGCCGCATCGGACGTCACCAGAATGCCGCCTTCGCCCGCGCTCATCACCTTGCCATTCTGAAAACTGAAAGATCCAAACCTGCCAAAGCTCCCGGCGCGTCGTCCATTCCACTCCGACCCCTGCGCATGCGCTGCGTCTTCCACCAACTCCAAACCGTGTTCAAGGCATATGGCCGAAATCTCCTCGATGCGGCACAACGTCCCGCCGAAGTGGACCGCGATCACCGCCTTCGTCTTCGATGTGACCGCCTCACGAACGCGCTCAGGATCCATATTGAAGGAATATGGCTCGATATCTACGAATACAGGCATAGCGCCGGCACGTGAGACCGCGGTGGCCGTTGAGATAAAGGAAATCGCCGGCACAATCACCTCATCGCCAGCCCCGACCCCCAACACACTCAAAGCGAGTTCCAGCGTGACCGTACCGTTCATCGCCGCCAAACCAAACTCACAATGCTGATAAGCCGCAAAGCTATGCTCAAATTGCGTTATGAACGGATGAAAGCCGCCCCATTGCGGGCTATCGAGGACATCTCTGAGAAGCTCCACTTCCCGTTCGTCCGACTTTGGCCACTGAGGAAATTGCATCTGAAAGGAACTGCTTTCAGTGTAAGAGAAGCCTGTGCCGGCTCAACCTTTCGCCCGGCCCAACGATCTGTACCATCGGCCAAACAGATGTGCGCCGCCCAACAGCACCGCCGTCACCAGCACCATCCCCGCCCCTTGCTCCAGCAACCCCCTGAAATTCTTTTGCGCGAATTGCCGTCGTGCGCCTAGCAGTTGCGCCAGACGCGGTGTCCTGCTCTCGTACTCCACACTCACGCGGGCATGCTCGGCTAGCCCGCTCACGCTTCCTTCATCGATCAGGTCCACCGCCACCACCGGCTCACTGCGCCCCTCCGGCACGAACTCCACCCCCACCACCGCAATGGGCTGGTCGGCAGTCCAGCCAATCGAACTGCGGCTCTGAGCGCTGCGAAACAGTTCCTTCCAATACTCCACGCTCTTGACCGTCCCGGTAGCTGTCTTCACATCGCGGACCGGCGTCGGCGTTGGTTTCGGGAACTCCGCCACTAAGCCACAGACGATCGCCGTTACCACGCAGAGCCCCACCACCACCGGGAAGAACGGCAGCCGCGCCATCCGCCAGACGACCAGTAAGATGGCCCCCATTGCTATCGCGATCAACACACCGGGTGCTTGTTTCACTATCTCGCCCGGGCCGCTCCAGGTATGCTCCGTCGCCAACCGCGTCACCGGCAACAAGTGCATTTGACGCATGGTCTTCATACCGGGCCAGTTCGGCAGATCCTTCGCGAGCAGATAGCGAATCTCCACCGTGTCGCCCTTCCGCAGCCGGTCAAACTGTTCTTCATCCGGGTTCGCATCCATGAACCCCGCCCCATATCCGTCCGGCGGATCATACTCCACCTTCAGGTCTGCGTGGCGTGTCCATGAAGAATAGCCCACCGAAATCCACTCGTCCTTGTGGAATACCTGCCCCTGCACGAGCACCCCTTTCCGATCCACCAGGAAGGAAGCGGCTATAAAGGGAAAGACCAGCGCCACTGCCGCACCCAGAAACAGGACTCGGATCAGGATTCTCATCGACTATAGTGGTCGATTGTACTAAGACCGCTACCGCCTCCGCGAGTTGCACGCATGCGCGAAGCTCGCAGCGTACTCCTCAGGGCAGCCACACGCTTCCACCTCACTCTGAGGCGGTGAAGAGCCTCATGGCGAGCATCCATCGGTAGAAACTAAAGGCCGACCCGCATGCGCCGCATCCCACTAACTCCAGGCCCTGTTCACAGTAACGGTCTTGTGGTTCGTCTTTGTGGTCGTCGGGCCGTCAATGGGATCAGAGAGGGAATGGTCAAGGTTACTAGCGGGCGGCGGTTGCCGAAAATTATCTCCACCGATCGCCGCGCTTCAAAACGTAATGCGCGAATACGTACCGCCAGGGAATCAGGGGAATAAAGATCACTACCATCAGAATGGATTGTATGTCTTCGGCCACCGCTGCATTGATCTGATGCGCGGACCACAGCGGTAGCGCGAACGCCACCAAATAGATCGCCTTCCAAGTCAATTCGAAGAGCAACACAGGCAGCATCTGCAGCGGGTACCGAAGCCCTAATGCGGCTGTAGCGCCCAGACCGGCCAGCAATGCAAATCGCACTCCGTTTGCCGTTCCGAACTCATTCGTATGGCTGAGAACAGAGGGCCAGATATAGACTCCCAGGCCCAGCGCCATCACCAGGTAAAAAACACGCAAGGTATACAGGCGGAATAACGACACTTCAGATATCGCAGGGACCGCTCCCCTCAAGTTGGATGGTTGTGAACCTGCCGGCGGACTCATGGGCATGCTGAATGCTGGTTGATGATCTAGCAAAAGACTTTTCCTCTTCTTCGAACGTCACCTACCCTGTACGCAGGAGGCCAACCAATAGTTCCCTTGCCAAACCAGGGCTCTCAAGCAGAAAATTGCTGGCGCTTGCTACTCGCGATGCTCAGTTCTAAGCGGCAAGTATTTCCGCGGCACGCTCTCCACGCTTTGCCAGGCAACCTGAAAGCTCCCTTTGTACCCAAATAGAGGGCCCCACTTCCTGTTTTGCACGTCGACTTCGATGCGAAAACAACGGGCACTTTCGTCATACCATTCGCAGACATTAGCCAAACCCGAAAACAGCATTGGGAAGGAAAAGCCTACTGGCCCTTCGTAGAATCGCTGTGCATCCGAACGCAACGTCACACCGCCATTCGGAGCCACCTTAAGATCGATGTCCACGGCTAGATGCTGATGCGTACCAAGATAATCGACGATCCGGCGTCGCTGCTCGCTATAGATCATGTACGCATCGAATCGGCGCGGCCGTCTGGTGTGAAATGTTCGAATCCATGTGACCGTCTCTCGCCCATATGAATCCACGTAAGCGTAATTCAGGATCTGAAATGGGATGTTCTGCCCGCTCTCAGGGAACATGATGCTCCGCCAGGACCCTATGTACAGGAACGGTAGCGTATATATCGAACCGTGCCATATCCGTTCCATGACCCCGGTTCCAATCCCAGCTATCCGGTCCGCACTGGAGAAACCGAACCGCCGTTGAATCTCGGGGTGCAACCGTGTGAAATCAGAACCCAAAACGCGCTCGTAAATGGATCTCATGACGCACTCATTTCAGCGGCCGCCGGAGACAATGCGCCGCCGACGGAAGCTCACTTGCGGACAGATACCCGAGCGCCGACAACGTGATCATCGCAACGTTCAGCGTAACCGGATTGAATGCGGCGAATAAGTACGATGGCGATTGCACCGCGACACTGACGAGCGCTCCGAGCATCAATACAGCATTGACTACAAAGAACGGGCGCCAGCGCCAAAGCAAGACAGCGAGTACGCCGAATCCCACCTCCACAGCGCCAATTGCAGGCACCATCCCGATCGACAGCCCCGCAGCCCTGCTCATTGCTTTTTCGTCCACGCTCGGAAATATTATCTTCGGAATGAGGCCTTGCCAAAGCCAAATGAATGCAACGCAAGCGCGTGCGCACGCGTGGATCAGTGCCATACGAAAAGAGGTTTCGGGTGGAATTTCACGTTCGATCCACAAACGAAGTCGATCGAAGCTCCAGGCTGTTGCCCAACCGATCAGCGGTCGAAACGCAAATCTGTCGAAGAGCCTTCCAATGACGCCAAATCGGCTCTCATAGTCGTACCAGGTCAGGAAGCGAACGCATGCTCCCGCGGGAATGTACTTCCAATATCCGGAGCCCTTCGCGATGAGCGACTTGACATCCTTCGACCAAAACGAGAGCGCGGAAGTTCGCATTCCGCTGCCATCCGCGCGTGTCCCGGTGCTCTCTCCCTCCCCTTCGATCTTCAATCCGAATCCAATACGTGTCGAGTAGAGAAATCTTTGAGGCTCCGGCTCAGAACTTCTAGGTAAGTACTCAATTTCTGTGAATCGCAAATCCCATTGTTGGTGCAGCTCAGGAATCTGAGTACGCCGCCAGATCTCATCGACGGTCGAACGTATGCAAATCTCGACATACACGCCCTGGTCTTTGGCCACGAGAGAACGATAACACTCGTTCAGAACCACGATTTTCGTTCCAGGATGGTCGGTCCCTCGCTGCGCCTGCTCGACGATTGCTCTCCTGACATGTTGCAGTTCCCGACTGACCGTCGCGCAATAGTTGATGCGCATGCGGCGGCACATCTCGCCCTTCTGGAACGGTTGAAGGAACTGGTGGCTGCTGACCCCGAAGTCGTCCACGCGCACGGTGGAGATGGCCGGACACCCCTGCACTTTGCATCCACTGTGGAAGTAGCGGAGTTACTCCAGCACCACGGTGCACCATCGACGGGCGCGATGTGGATCCTGCATCCACCCCGGCTCAATATGTGTGCCGCGACGGGCAGAAGCGGCACTATCCGCACGACCCCCAGGACATCGCCCGCTGCTTAGTCTCACGTGGTTGTCAGACAGACAGCCGGTGACAGGGGATGTACGATGGTGGGCGTCAAATCGTTCCTTTAAACTAACCAACTGTTAACGGTTTTCGCTTCATCCGGGCGGTCCGAAACCCTGTAAGATAGCTCCGAAAGGTGATCGCAGGTGGACAACCGTGAGCTCACGCCGCCTTACGCCCGTTATTTGGTTCGTCTCATCCGCCCATTCCCTAACTGGGACTTCTTCTTCATCAAGTCGCTGCGGCGACGAGCCGTTCGAGCTCTTCAACTTAGGGCTGGGAATCGCGTACTCGATGTTGGTTGCGGACCTGGTGGCACTTTCCCATTTCTAATAGATGCAGTCGGTCCAATGGGCGAGGTGGTGGGCGTCGAGATCAGTCCTGAGACAACGATTAACGCAAGAAGGAGAATCGAGGCGAATGGCTGGAACAACGTTCGAGTGATCGAGGGGGATGCAAAAACTGTTCAGTTGAACGGCTTGTTTGACGGTCTGGTATTGTTTGCTTCACCCGATGTCTATGCTTCTCCTCAAGCAGTATCGAATCTGGCTTGTTACCTGAAGGATGATGCCTGTGTCGTGGTCTTTGGGGCCAAGCTCTCAAAACATCGCGTGGGCGTGGTCCTCAATGTGCTTTTCCAATCGCTCATGAAGCTTTCCTTCTCATCTACTCCGGCATTAAGCCACGAGCCTTTGCGTGTGCTGAGGAACCAACTCTCTGACATTCAGATGCAGGAATATTTTTTCGGTTGTATGTTCCTTGCCTCGGGTTCGATCAGGAAATGTCCTATGGCTCTTGAGAATGACTACACTCATTAAAGAGAAGCGTAGAACTACTTCAATGGAGAGTTGTCTGCTTCTTGGCCCATCCGCTAAATGGACTGAGGCTTAGCGGCATCAGCTAGAGCAAAGCCTCGCCAGTCACGCCCACCAAGCTGATATACTCAGAAGCGCATTTCAGGCTGCACCCCGTCCGCGGAAAGGGATGATCCCACCTGACTCATTTCTAAGCAGTGAGAATCACCTTCTCTTCTGCCCGTCGTAGCGGACACCGGGCCACAGAAAGAGGAGTTATGTCTCGACACCTTCCTGAAAAGCCAAATCTTGACTATCTGAAGAAGCAAGCCAAAGAACTGCTCGCCAGCAAGCAGCAGGGCAATCTGGCCGCCGCACAGCGAGAGCTAGCCACCGACTACGGATTTCCCAGTTGGGCGAAGCTGAAAGCGCACGTAGAAACGCTAAACCTCACGCCGGCCCACGCCCTCAAAGTGGCCGTGTGCGATCGCAGTGCAACCCGCACGCGCGATTTGCTCGAACGTCATCCTGAGCTGCAAGGTAAAATCAACGAACCCATGCCCGGCGACGGCTTCGGCATACACGCCCTATTCGCCGCCGTGCAACGCAGCGACCGCGCCACAGTCGATGTCCTGCTCCACTTCGGCGCTGACATTCACAAGCGAACCGAGTGGTGGGCCGGCGGCTTTGGACTGCTCGATGACTGCGCTCCGGATATGGTGCGCTTCCTGACCGACCGCGGCGCAATCGTGGATATCCACGCTGCGGCCCGGCTTGGGAAGATGGAACGATTACGGGAACTGGTGGCCGCCGACCCTGCTCTCGTCCATGCGCGCGGCGGCGATGGGCAGACCCCGCTCCACTTTGCGTCCAGCGTCGAAGTGGCGGAGTTTCTGCTCGCACACGGCGCACGCATCGACGAGCGCGACGTGGATCATGAATCGACCCCTGCGCAATACATGCTCCGTGTGGAGCACAAGCGCCATTACGAGCACGACCGTCAGGATGTTGCCCGCTACCTTGTTTCCCGCGGTTGCCAGTCAGACATTCTCATGGCCGCCGCCCTCGGCGACAAGGATCTGGTTCAATCACACCTCAACCGCGATCCCAACTGCATCCAGATGACCGTGTCGGAAAAGTGGTTTCCGAAGAAAAATCCGCGTGCTGGAGGCACCATCTACATCTGGCAGCTGGGCGCTTACCGCACCGCTCATACTGTAGCCCGAGATTTCGGCCATGAAGATGTTTTTCAGCTCCTGCTCGAACACACCCCGCCGCAACTAAAGCTCGCGCTGGCGTGCGAACTCGGCGACGAAGCGACGTTCCAGCAGCTCTTGCTCCAGCGACCCGATCTCACGCAATCTCTCTCAGTGCAGGACCAGCAGAAGCTCCCCGACGCCGCGCAGAGCAACAACACAAAAGCGGTCACCCTGATGTTATCCGCAGGCTGGCCGGTTGACACCCGTGGGGAAATGGGCGCCACCGCGTTGCATTGGGCCGGCTTCAACGGCAATGCCGGGATGGCGCGCGAGATCCTCCGCTTCCATCCAACGCTGGAACTCATGTCGTTCGAATACAATTCGACCGCGCTCGGATGGGCGATCTTCGGATCTGGCAACAGCTGGCATAGCGAAACAGGCGATTTCGTCGGGACTGTTCAGGCCCTTCTCAGTGCGGGTGCACTCCTGCCGGAACATCCCGAGAACCTGGAACCGAGCGATGCAGTGCTCGAGACGCTTGCAATCGCTTGATCTGGGCTTAGCTTAGTCGGGCCCAACTGTCTCGGGCCCGGCTGTATCGCGCCCGTTCGTTTCGAGCTCTGATACACTCCCCATGACCTGACCTCCCTGTTATGCAGCGAAGATCTTTCCTCCAAGCCGCGCTCAGCACCTTGGCAGTGCCTGCTTTAAAGCCTCAAACAGAGATGCTGTGGGGCGGTCCGGTCCTCGACACCCACCTCCACCTGCGGCGTGATCCCGATTCCTGCTTCACCCACATTCAAGGCTGCGGGGTCACCAACGCCGTCCTGCTGACACGCGATGTGGACGAGGAAAAAGCGCTTGCGGAGATCGCCAGGCGTCCAGGGCACTTCGTCCGCTCGGTTTCTACCGATCCCGCACAGCCCGATGCCGGCCAGGTCTTGCGCAAAGCGATCAGTGGTGGCGCACTCAGCATCGGCGAGCTCAAATATCACCTGGCGCTGGACTCTGCCGAGATGCGGCGGGTCTATGAAATTGCCGCCGAGATGCAGGCGCCCGTCATGATGCACATTCAGAACTTCCCGCATTTTCCCGGCGAGCTTCCGTACAACACCGGTTACGACCACTTCGATAGCATCCTCCGCGCCTATCCCAAAACGAATTTCCTGGGCCATGGCGACCTGTTCTGGGCCAACATCAGCGCCGACGTCCCGACCGATCGCGGCTACCCCTCCGGACCCATCAAGCCTGGAGGATTGACTGATCGCTGGCTGTCCGATTTCCCAAACCTCTACGCCGATATGTCCGCCAACTCCGGCAATAACGCGCTCTCCCGGGACCCGCATTTCTCTCCCGCTTTCGTCGAGCGCCATCAGGACAAGCTGATCTTCGGCAGCGACTGCAGCTGTCTGGACGGTAAAGGCGCCGGCGTCTCCCAAAACAACAATCCGGAAGCGAGTCGGCTGTCCGGCAAATGCGTCGCCCGCGCTACGCTTGAACTCTCGCGCCAGATCGCTTCGCCTGACGTCTTCCGTAAAATTACCTTCCAGAACGGGATCCGCCTTTTCAGAATCCAGTCTTGAACTACAAACCGCCTGAAAGTTGCAGAAAAGTGAAAGTTTTGTCCTGATTCGTCACCAGGACTGGCAGAAGTGCGAGATCATATGTATTAGGTCCAGTATGAACAAACCATTTCACCTGATGACTCCCGCAGAAAAAACTGCCCTTCGGATCGCTCAAAATCGGGCCATTACCGAGAGGATCTCCGAAAAGAAGCTCGAGCCTAAGAATGCGAAGCCCCCCGCCTCCTCAACTGGTGATTTCACCCGCTCAACTCCCGGAGAACGCGGCGGCGTCATTCGTAAGGTTCAAAGTTAATACTCTGATTCTTAAACTTTCCAACGCAAAATATTGACAAACGTTCAGACGGAAGTTATCTTTTAAGAGCAAATAGATCCTTCCCTCAATTGAACTCGCTCGGTACGGCCCACCTTTCGGTAGCAGCTCTCGATCTTCTCATTTGATGTGTTAGGCATTTGTAGCAAAAGAAAGAGAGAAGTTTATGAAAGAAACTGGAACGGTTAAGTGGTTTAATGCTTCGAAGGGATTCGGATTCATCGCACGCGAAAACGGCGAAGACGTATTCGTCCACTTTTCCGCGATTGAGTCTAGCGGATATCGGAGCTTAGATGAAGGCGCTCGGGTCTCCTTTGTGGTAAAGAATGGTCCAAAAGGCCTGCAGGCAGAACAAGTTTCCTTAGCCTAGTATTTAGCCGTTTTTCGACGGGACGGTTGAGGTGGGTCTGTGACCGACTCGCCTCAACTCAAAGCCCTTTGAGAAATGGATTCCGTTCTTTTTCCCGCCCGATCGTCGTATTTGGTCCGTGCCCCGGAATCACAACCGTCTGCTCTGGAAGTGGAAAAATCTGCGATTTGATCGAACTGAGTAACTGCCGCCCATTCCCTCCAGGCAAGTCCGTCCTCCCAACAGAATCCCTGAAAAGCGTATCTCCCGCCAATAGCTTTTCTTCCTGCGGAATCCATATGCTGCTGCTTCCCTGGGTGTGCCCGGGCGTATGCAGAACACGGAATTCAGCTGCCCCTAAATTGAGCACTGTTCCATCCGGCATTTCCGTATCCACCGCGGTGCGCTCCGGGACATCCACTCCCAGCCACGCAGCCTGGACCGCCAGTGCGTCCAGTAGCTCTGTGTCCTTGGCGTTCATGTAAACAGGCGCGCCCGTCAATTCCCGCAGCTTATGCGCACCCGCCACATGATCGATATGCGCATGCGTGATCACAATCGCCTTGACTCTTAACGTATGCTGATCCAGTAATGCGACGATGCTGTCGATCTCGTCGCCGGGATCGATTACAATCGCCTCGCCAGATGCCTCATCTCCAAACACGGAGCAGTTGCATTGCAGCAAACCAACCGGCAGGATTTCGTGAATCATGGCTCGTCCCTCATCCTACGCGCATCAGTTCACGGTACTGTTCTGGCAAACGCGTAGAGCGCCACTCGCGATTCAACCAGGCGTGCCGGGTATACCCGGTGGCCAGCAATCGTTCCGGTTCCACTGAGCGAATCTCATACCGGAACATCGCCAGCCGCGGATTCGATTCGGCCAGTTCGGTAATGATGTCCACCTCCTGGTCGTAGCGCGCCGCATACAAATACCTGCAGTTTGCTTCCACCACGCTCAGGAACAACCCGCTCTCCTCCAGGTCCTTGTAGTTGAACCCCCGCGCGCGCACCAGTTCCACCCGGCCAACCTCCATCCAGATCAGGTAGTTGGCATAATAAACCACTCCCATCTGATCCGTCTCCGCGTAGCGTACTCGCAACCTGGTCCGGTGCTTATCCGGACCGCTTTCCTGATTCAACCGGTGCCTGTCCGGAGCGCTTTCTTGCTGATTCAATGGGTCCCCCCGCTTGGATCATAGCCGTTCGCCATCTTTGTTAGCATTTGGGCATGCGGGTGCGCGTGTTGTTCTTCGGCGTGCTAAAGGATATTGTTGGCCGTTCGGAAGAAACGCTCGAAGTTGCGCCCCATTCCACCATTGGCAGCCTTTATGAGCTGTTCTCCGGACGCTACGAAACCCTGCGTGACAAGCGTTCGTCCATTCTCTTTGCAAGGA
>CBAAAA010000129.1:0-10487 GCA_964658695.1 uncultured Solirubrobacteraceae bacterium
TCACAAAAGCTCTCTGCGACATCAATACGTACACATCCCGGAGCTCGCTCCAACATCCGAAATTCTCGAGCCTTACAACAAGCGGAGAAATGGCGATTGGCCACTTTACGAACGACAGTTTCTGGATTTAATTCGCGCCCGGCGCGTCGAGGAAACCGTATCCCGTGAACTTCTCGACGGCGGATGCCTTCTGTGTAGCGAGGAAACACCGCACCATTGTGACCGCCGTCTGGTCGCGGAATACTTGAAAGAAAAATTGGATGGCGTTGAGATTCAGCATATCTCCTGATCACCCCAGTCCACCGCGCCTGGCAGGCGTAAATTTCCAGCGCTCGTCATGAACGATGAAATCGTAATCAATCACCTGACCAGGGTGGAAAAGGGTTACGTTTGCGTCGCCGGTATTCAGGTGTCGATGCAATTGCACGTTCGTCCCGTTACCCCCGGACGTCGGCTTCCCATTGAAGTCGCCGAAGCACTCGGCGGACCGTTCGGCATTCGAGCACTGGTCGAACTCGGCAATGTGCGTGCGTGCGGGAACCGGCCTTTTGTAGAGGACGTTGAGTTCCCACTCGGCCGAACCAAAAGAGTTGGGCGGCTCGAGAAGACGGAATTCTGGCGTCTGCTCGATGGCTTGGCTGGTTCACGGCTAAAGGAGATTTTTGGTGACGATCTTGAGCAGGTCGGCGACGGGCTCGCTGTCCAGCCGGGCAAGGGGACGGCTTCATTGGGCTGTCTGTTTCCCGCTACGCGTCCCGAGGTACAGGTGAACAATTGGGGTAAGATCCGCCTCCTGGTAGAGGATACAGAGGGCCATTACGACCTATCAGTCACCGATCTTCGACTTTACAATCCGAACGATAACACTCCGAATCTGGATGCAGTCAGTGAATTAGAGGACAGACTAAGCTGCGTAAAATGCTGCGTCCTTAGCATGGGGCTCACGAAAGCGTGGACTAAACCGGGCGAAACCCAGGCTCGGCATTGGCAGCAGGTAAATAGCGTTCACCTTCAAGATGACTGATCACCCGACTGCATCGGGCACAAGTCTGCTGATTCGCGAAGCCGAGCGAGGGCGTTCTCAATTGGCTATCGTAAATGGAAATAACGGCTGAGAGCGAAGAATGATTGGCCCGAAACAGCAGTACCCGATAGCCAATACCCAGTGGATGATCCGGGGTGGCAAATCCCGGAAATTGTGATGCGCCCTGGCACATCCTTGCTCAGCTTACTTGCCCTAAAGCCTTCACGAAATACCAGGAGACCTTTCGCCCGGCGTCGGAAAGGCTGCCTGTTCTTCCATGACGAAGCTGATGGTCCAGGTGTAGACCGTACTAAATAAGAGCAATAGCAGCCCGCGAGGGAAAACCCACCCAATGATCCGGGCTGCTATTTCTTCGGTCGTCTTTTACGGCTCGCTATTGGTCACGAAGACGGTCCTGGCGGCCATGGCGAAAACGATTGAAGACGCGCCTGCCCGCTTCGTTCATGTTGGTAGTGCCGGCGGGGAGGCCCACATTGAGCTTCCAGGCGCAGTGCTTCGCTCCTCCGCGGTCGTGCTTATGGGGAGTGGAGTCGGCAGTGTGAGCAGGTCCGCCTTGCCGCGGTCCATCGGCAGTGTCTTCGATGCTGTTGAGCAGGCAGGCTTGAAGATTGCCATCAGGGTGGCGCCACTTTGCGAAGTGGAAGCTGTGTGGGAAAAAGCTACGGGCAAGCCGCAGGGGGTTTTCACGATTAGCTAATTGACGGGACGCTTTTCGGACAGATCCCGTTTGAGTTGTGATAAGCTCCACTCCCAGATCTTGAAACACGGTGAGTTTTGGCAGGTTGATGACGGGGACTCATCAAAAAACGGAGGAGAATCGCATGATCCCGGTTCGGATCGCAGTGGGGAGAGTTGTTTTAACAGTTGGTGCTTTATTCTGTACCTGTTTTTCTACATGGGCGCAATCGGGCCGCGGCAACGTCTCGGGAACGGTCCGCGATAGTTCCGGAGCTTCGGTGCCTCGGGCCAAAGTGACTGTTACGAACACGGCCACCGGAGAAGTCGCTGATCTAAGTTCGAATGATTCAGGGGACTATATAGCTGCTGATGTCCCGGTAGGCACTTATCAGGTCCGGGTGGTGAAGGAGGGCTTTAACCAAGCCGACATTCGAGGCGTCGTGGTGAACGCAGCGGAGACGGCGCGCGTGGACGTAACGCTGCAGTTGGGGCAGTCGAGGCAGGTGGTAGAGGTGCAAGCCAACGCGCTGCAAGTCAACTCTGAAGACGCCCAATCGGCGGTTACGGTGAACCAGACCCTGGTAAACGAACTGCCGCTGGTGGTGGCTGGAACCATTCGAAGCCCTTTCGATCTGGCGGCTCTGACACCGGAAGCGAAGAACACGGGAAGTTCGGAAGGATTTGCGCTTGGGGGTGGTGAGGCGGACAGCTATCAGGCGACGCTGGATGGCGTTTCGATCGACACCTCGCGGGCGCTGCAGAAGAACTGGGTCACTTCGAATGCGCCGTCCGTAGAGGCGATCACACAGTTCACCGTGGATACGAACGGCTTCAAAGCGGAGTTTGGTCATGCGGGCGGCGGCGTCATGATGTTCGTGGCGAAATCGGGTACGAACGACCTGCACGGGTCGGCTTACGAGTTTATCCGGAACACCGATTTCGACGCCAACGACTGGTTCAGTAACCGGGCTGCAAAAGCCAGGCAGGTTTACAAGCAGAATGACTTCGGCTTTACCGCCGGGGGGCCAGTTTACATTCCGAAGCTGTATCACGGGCGCAATAAGACGTTCTGGTTCTTCTCATACGAGGGATTTCGCAACCGCAACGGCGCGACCAATTCCACCGCAACAGTGCCCACCCCGGAGATGTACAACGGGGATTTCAGAAATTGGGTGAATGCAGCCGGACAGATGATTCCAATTTACGATCCAACCACGCAGGTTACGAACGGTAACGGCACGGTAACGCGCGCGCCGTACCCGAACAACATCATTCCAGCGAGTGAATTCAACGCGACCTCCATTCAAGCCTTGAAGGTCTTCCAGTCGAGCGGCACACTGAAACCGAATAACGGCGCGCAGCCCGGCACGCTGGCTTATGTCAACAATAACTACATCATCAGCAACGGAACCAATGTTCAGCCAGTGAATAAGTGGAGTATTAAAGGCGACCATTTGTTTAACGACAAGCATCGCATTTCGGGATATTACGGCTACGATCGGGAGTCGACTACGGCGGGTCCCGACGGGCCGCCGACGCTGCCCGGTCTATATACGAACTACAACGACTTACTCCAGGCCTCGGACGTCGTGCGGTTCAGCTGGGACTGGACGATGACGCCGACTAAGTTCAATCACTTTTATGCAGGTGGAAATAACTGGCGGCAGGATCACAAACCTCCGCAGGAATATACCGGCGACTGGCAGAGTAAGTTCTGTCTGGGGAATGTACCCAACTGCAATCAGAACTTAGTGAACTTGTTTTCGGGGGGAAATGGCAACACTTACTCGACCTGGGGTGGGCAAGCGGATAACGGCTCAGAAAACACGGTCTATTCGTACAACGACGACTTCACCTGGATCAAAGGCGAGCACACATTTAAATTTGGGGGTGCATGGCAGATCACCCACTACAACGGATTTGGGCGGCAGTGTGAGGCGGGCTGCGTCGGCTTCAGCTATACCGAAACAGGCGTACCGGGAGTGACAAATCCCTTGGAAGGGGGGAACGCGTTCGCATCCTTCCTGTTGGGGTATGCCGATTCCGGGCAGATCGACACTCCGCGATTTATCGGCCAACAGTTCAACTACTTCTCGGGCTTTGCGCAGGACGACTGGCATGTTAACCGCAAACTGGTGCTGAACCTCGGGCTGCGTTGGGAGACGACGCTTCCGCCGACCGGCCTTGACGATAGATACAGCGATTTCTCACCGAACACTCCGAATCCGAACGCCGGAGGCATTTTGGGGGCAGTGATTTTCGCGGGCAGTGGAACCGGGCGGCAGGGAACCCGATCCTTGGCCGACTCTTATTTCCGCGCCTTCGGACCGCACGCAGGCTTCGCTTATTCCTATGATCAGAAGACTGTTCTCCGTGGATCGTATGCGCGTTCTTACGCGCCGATACAGGCAGTCAGTGGATCGACTCACAACATGGGATTTACGCTGACGGACAGCATTTCAAATCCGAATAACGGCATCAATCCGTTGTTTATTCTGAGCAACGGATTCCCGGCCTACACTGTGCCTCCTTTTATCAATCCATCGGTTTCGAACGGCACGACTGTTTCGTGGTGGCAGGGGGCCGAAGCGACGCATCCGCCGACAACCGACAACTTCAACTTCTCCATACAGCGGCAACTGAAGTCGACGATGCTGGTTGAGACCGCGTTCAACGGGGTCATCGGGTCACATCTGCAAGCGCAGCTGGATGATTACAACCAGGACAATCCATCGGTACTAACGCAATTTGGAAGTATCGAGCAGAGTACCAAGGTGCTGAACAGCAAGATTGGATCAGCGCTGGCAGATCAATATGGGATCTTTGCGCCGTTTCCGAATTTTAGTAAAGAACTCGGGTCCAACGCGACCGTCAAGCAAGCGCTACGCCCGTACCCGCAGTACACATACATAGACACATTTGGCGGTGAGGGCGACCACAGCGGTCACTCGAGTTACTACTCGGGAATGATCCGCTTCGAGAAGCGCGCGGGCAACGGCCTTACAATTCAGACTTCCTATGTGTTTTCGAAGCTGATAACGGATGCGGACAGCTATTGGGGCAACAACCTGGGTGGCAACGTCAATGCAGCCGGAGGCGGAGGCGGGTGCTGCGTGGCCGCAAATCAATACGACCGCTCACTCGAGAAATCGATTGGCGAATTCGACGTGACCCACGACTTCAAGGCAGGTTTCGTTTACGACGTGCCGTTCGGAAAAGGGCGGCAGTATCTGACACACGGTCCGGCGGCCTGGATCGTCGGCGGGTGGGGCGTCAACGGAATTCTGACATATGCCAGCGGCTTGCCGATCGCTCTCACGACCTCCTATACGCTTCCGATCTACGGGGCGACGTCGGGCCGGAGCATTCCTTATATTACGTCGTATACGGGCTGGCAGCCGCACTGGAGCGGGAGCTTCGATCCAACAGTAGATTCATTCCTCGTTCCCTATGGCACAGGCCCGTTTCCGCTACAGGGACTGGGTACGGCAGATGATGGATTCGGTAATGCGACACGATTCAACCCGAAGCTGCGTCAGTTCCCGAATCTGAACGAAAACCTGGCCGTGTCACGAAGCTTTCCGATCAAGGAACGGCTTCGAATGGAGTTTCGAGCGGAAGCATTCAACGTGTTCAACCGGGTACGCTTCGGCGCAGGCGATCTGAATTTGCAAGACGCCAACTTCGGGCGTTTGACCAGCAGTTCCGATCTGCTGAATACGCCCCGGCAGCTGCAGCTAGCGCTCAAGCTGTATTTCTGACTTTCTCGGCCATCCGCAACCGGTCGGCGAACAGGCCATGGTGACGGAGGCAGTGATATGTTGCTCTGGTGCGTTTTGCATTTTTATTTGCCGTGTCAAGCGCGTGCTTCTGCGCCGCGCCCAAAGGATGGAATTCCTGGAACAGCTTTGCGAACATCGTAAGTTCGCAAATTGTTCAGCAGCAGGCGAAAGCTCTGGCCACGAACGGGATGAAGGAAGCCGGTTACGAGTATGTGGTAATCGACGAAGGCTGGTGGCTGGGAGAACGGGATGCGGCGGGCAACATCGTGGTAGATCCGCGGCAGTGGCCTGCCATTCAAGCTGGCGAGAAAGCTGGCGACATGGCCAACATCGCCGCTTACATTCACAGCCTGGGATTGAAGGCCGGCATCTACACCGACGCCGGCGTTGATGGTTGCAGCATGTTCCCCGACTCCGGCCCGAA
Source organism: uncultured Solirubrobacteraceae bacterium (assembly GCA_964658695.1). Taxonomy (GTDB): domain Bacteria; phylum Acidobacteriota; class Terriglobia; order Bryobacterales; family Bryobacteraceae; genus Bog-105. The sequence goes on from CBAAAA010000129.1 coordinate 5,930, forward strand.
GTACATGCACACAGGCAGCGAGGGGCATTACGAGCAGGATTTTCTACAGTTCTCGAAGTGGGGCTTCGATTACGTCAAGGTGGACTGGTGCGGCGGCGCGAAGGGAAAGCGGTCGGGGGCGGTTCAGTATGCGCAGGTTGCGCGCGCTATTGAACGCGCAGAAAAGATAACCGGACGCAACTTGTTCTTTTCCATCTGCGAGTGGGGAAGCCAGAATCCGTGGTTCTGGGGTCCGGGCGTTGGGGGCATTGAGAGCACCATCTGGCGCACGGGAGGTGACATTATTCCTCCAGTGGTGGAGAGCCTGCATGATCCTGCGCACGATAAACGCGTCATCACCGCCAAGAATGTGCTCGATTCTTTCGAGGCTGGAATGCACCCGGAGGCACAACACACCGGCTACTACAATGACCTGGACATGATGGTGATGAGTATGCGCGGGATGACCGAGGCCATGGACCGAATCCACATGGGGCTGTGGGCGATTTCGAGCGCCCCGATGATGGTGGGTTCCGACCTGACGCGGCTTTCGCCGGGAACCTTGTCGCTGCTGACCAACCGGGAAGCGGGCGCGATTCATGATGACGCCTATGGTCTGCAACCGATCAAAGTCGCCGAACCTGCTTCCGGGGTCCAGATTTGGGCAAAGCCTATGGCGATCCCGGGGAGACGCGCAATCGCCTTGTTGAACAGCACGGACACTGCCGCGCAAGTGAAGGTCGATTGGAAAGAGTTGGGACTGACGGGCACTCCGAAATCTGTGCGCGACGTGTGGAACGGACGGGATCTCGCCAGCGGTGACGCGAGTTTGTCTGTCCCGGCGCATGATCTCTCGCTCCTGATCGTCGATGGGGAAGACAAAAGTGCGGCCGAGTATCCGGCAAGCGGATCAGACATTGCCGGGATGCAATCGACGCGCGGTCCCACGTTTGCGCGGGTCAACTACGCAAATAGCTCCGGTCACGTTGTCGTGGTCCGAGTGAAAAGCACATCTGGTTTTTCTACGGCCCTCGCTCTTCCACCGACGTCCGTATCGAATACCGGCACGGTGGGCCTTATCTTGCCTCATGGAACGGCCGACCTGTCGTTTGAGGCACAGACGGCAACTATTCACAAGGTAGTTGTTTATTCGTGGAACGGCTGGCGACTAGGGGAATGATTGTCATAAACTGAGGAGAGGCAATGGTCTTTGTCAGCTTGACGCGCCTGAGAGTCCGCTCGGTGCGCTTTCTTCCCTCTTTTTTCATTTACGCGACGCGTTCGTTGAGGCAAGTGAAGCACGCACCCGGCTTCAAGAGTGGTGGATTGCTGGCTGATCGAAGCTGGACCTTCTGGACGATGACAGCTTGGGAATCGCAGGAAAAGATGCGGCAATACATGATCTCCGGCGCGCACAAGGAGGCTATGACATATCTGCTGGAGTGGTGCGATGAAGCTTCGGTTGCACACTGGGATCAGGCGGAAGAGACTCTGCCGTCCTGGACGATAGCGGATCAACGGATGCGCGAAGGCGGCCGTCCGTCAAAGGTGAAGAACCCTTCTCCGCAGCACGCCAGCCTCACTTACCGGGTTCCGCGTACGACGAGGGGCGGGGCTATCGTCAGGGCGTAGTGGCTTGTCGGGCCGAGAGCGTTATCCGATCGGGCCTGGTCTTTTTTCGAGCGTGAGTTTGTTTCTCTTGACCCTCATTTTGAATGTGCCGGTTGCCGCACAAGGCGCAGCACCGCCTCAGGCCAGAGTCTCGAGCCAACTTACTCCTTACCTAAAGCCCCAGTTGGTGGTCCGGATTGCCGAAGGGCGCACCATCAACCTCGTCTGCATCGGGCATGGCTCGCCGACCGTAGTCCTGACTGCGGGATTGGGGGGCTGGTCGTGGGTGTGGTATCGGATCCAAAGCCCACTTTCACGCAGAACCCGCGTTTGCGCGTGGGACCCCGCTGGACTCGGTTTCAGCAGCCCGAGCCCCGAGCCGCAGGACGCCATTCACGAAACCGAAGATCTGGAAAAAGCATTGAAGGGTGCGCACATCGGCGGCCCGGACGTGATAGTCGCACACTCTGCCGGGGCCTACGTCGCCATACGGTTCACCGACCAGTACCCAGGTACGGTCGTCGGAGATGTCCTGGTAGACCCCGCTATTCCCGACCAGGATGCGGTTCGGAAACGTGTCGCACCGAAGTTCGCAGCGTTCGGCAGCGGGGCGCCGAGGGCGGAAGCCATGACACTGCGCCAGTGCGCCGCAGAGCTTCGAAGCGGCGCTCTGAAACGCGGCACGCCAGCGTATGAGGAGTGTACCGCTCCATCCCTCCTACCCTCCGCCTCAGCTCTGACCGAGGTTCTTGCTCAACTCAATGCCGATCCCGCAAGGCTCCTGACACAGGCTTCGGCGATTGAAAATGTCTCGCAGAGCGGGCGCGAGGTGATCAATCCCCGGCGCCGCTACGGTGACCTGCCGCTGACCGTGCTGACCTCCGGAAATCGCCCGATGCCGCCGGATTTGCCCGCCGATGTGCGTGAGCAGGCGGCGCTGTTTTTCCGGGCACTCGCGTCCGGACATGACGCCTATGCTGCGCTCTCCACGCGCGGTCACAAGCAGCTCGTTCCGGATTCCGGGCACTTTATCCAAGTTGACAATCCCGAGGTGGTTCTTGCGGCGATCAACGGCGTGCTGACAGAGCTCGCACTGCAGCCGCCCAATCAATCGAGCGTTCATTGATGAAGCACGAATCGGAATGTATGGTCCGGATGAACGCGGTCCGTGCGTCGCCACCAAACTCGTTTCGCCGGTTCTGAGAACGGAACCAACGGCGAAATCCATTTTGCCGACTGGCAATACTGGCTTCCCAGGGCGGCCGTCTGCAAATTACGCACGCCTACCAAAAGCTCATGTTTTTTTTGGAAAAGGAGCGACTTGAGAATCGCTCCTTCTTCGTTTTACCGGATCCAAAAAGATGGAACGGGGGTTATTGAAGGGTTCGTTTTCCGACCAGCTCAAGCAAGGTCGAAGCGGTCGAGGTTCATCACTTTGTTCCAGGCGGCCACGAAGTCGTTCACAAACTTCTCCTTTGAGTCGTCAGAAGCATAGACTTCGGCAATCGCCCGAAGCTGGGAGTTTGAACCGAAGAGCAGGTCTACGCGGGTGCCAGTCCATTTGATTTCGCCGGTTGCGCGGTTGCGTCCTTCGAATACTTCCTGTGTTTCGGAGGAGGGCTGCCACTTGGTGTTCATGTCGAGCAGGTTGACGAAGAAATCGTTGGTCAGCGTCTCGGGCCGACTGGTGAAGATGCCGTGCTTGGAGTGCTCGAAATTCGCATCGAGGGCGCGCAGGCCGCCAACCAGAACGGTCATCTCGGGGGCGGTCAAGGTGAGCAAGCGGGCGCGATCTACGAGCAGTTGTTCCGCCGGCCTGTGATGTCCCTTGCGGAGGTAGTTGCGGAACCCGTCGGCAGTGGGCTCCAGGGGGGCGAATGCGTCCATGTCGGTTTGCTCCTGGGAAGCATCGGTGCGACCTGGGGCGAAGGGAACCTGCAGCGAGTGTCCGGCGTTCTTGGCAGCTTGCTCGACGGCTGCGCAACCGCCGAGAACGATGACGTCGGCGAGAGAAACTTTCTTGCCGCCAGACTGCGATTTGTTGAAGTCGTTTTGAATCGCTTCGAGGGCCGGGAGGATTTTTGAAAGTTCGACGGGCTGGTTGACATCCCAATACTTCTGCGGCGTGAGGCGAAGGCGCGCCCCGTTTGCACCACCGCGCTTGTCGGTGCCGCGGAATGATGCCGCGGAGGCCCAGGCAGTCGTAACCAATTGGGAAATGGACAGGCCGGATGCGAGGAGCTTGGTCTTAAGGGCGGCGATGTCCTCCCCGGTGATCAATTCATGATCGACGGCGGGGATGGGGTCTTGCCAGAGTTGCGGCTCTGTGGGAACCAGCGGGCCAAGATATCTGGTGATTGGGCCCATGTCGCGGTGGGTCAGTTTAAACCAAGCTTTGGAGAAAGCTTCGGCGAATTCGCCGGGGTTCTCGTGGAAGTGCTTGGAGATTCTCGCAAAGCTGGAGTCTACCCGGAGGGCGATGTCGGTGGTGAACATGATGGGAGCGTGCTTCTTCGACGGATCGTGAGCATCCGGCACGGTGCCGGCCGCAGATGAGTCCTTGGGCGTCCATTGGAAGGCACCGGCAGGACTCTTGGTCAGTTCCCATTCGTAGCCGAACAGGTTGTCGAAGTAATTGTTGTCCCATTTGGTGGGGTTGGTGGTCCAAGCGCCTTCCAATCCGCTGGTGATGGCGTCCGACCCTTTGCCGGTTCCAAAGGCGTTCTTCCAGCCGAAGCCCTGCTCCTCGATGCTGGCACCCTCTGGATCGGAGCCGACGTACTTACCGGCGTCGGCAGCGCCATGAGCTTTGCCGAAAGTGTGTCCGCCGGCGATGAGGGCCACGGTCTCCTGGTCATTCATCGCCATGCGGCCGAAGGTTTCGCGGATATCGCGGGCCGCGCCGACTGGATCCGGCCTTCCATTGGGGCCCTCCGGATTCACGTAAATCAGACCCATCTGAACAGCA
>CBAAAA010000130.1:0-10395 GCA_964658695.1 uncultured Solirubrobacteraceae bacterium
CGTTCCCGGTCTGCACGTTGAGGTACTCGATGCCCATCTGCTTGATCCAGGCGAGGTCGTCATCACTGACGTGCTCGTCTACCTGCATCGAGATTTTGATTCCCGGCGACAGCGGCTCAAGCGGTCTGCCTTTCCCAAGCGGCGTCAAGGCGGCGGATACGGCCGCTCCTGAGAAAACCCGGCGTGTTACTTCCATATTTGATTGGCTCCTCGCGGCTTGACTGGCTCCTGGTGAACGATCATATCGTCTCCAGTCAGATGCCGGGCTTTGACTGAGATGCAGCCAGCGCCGGCACGGCAGAGTCATAACGGTTGCGCGGATCCCATAAGAGCCAGCCATCGGCGCACGCCACAAATAGTGAATGACTAGCCATTTCTGGTCGGCTATGCCGCGCTCACCCCTTTCACTAAGGTGTCCTCCGTCGTTCGCTGCTGTTGTTTACTCATATCCAGCACAATCCGACCGTTGATCTTCCCGGCCCGCATCTGCCTGAACACATCGTTGATGTCGCTCATCTGGGCTGACTCATACGTTGCCTTTACAAGTCCCCGGGCCGCCAGATCCATAGTTTCCTCTAAATCTTTGCGCGTGCCAACGATGGAGCCAATCACGCTGATTCCTTTGATCACGAGATCAAAAACCGGTACTGGCATCGACTCGGGAGGCAAGCCGACCAGAACCATTCGCCCGCCATTCCGCAGAGATTGGAATGCCGTCCGGAACGCTTCACCGGATACCGCGGTTCCGATCACGATGTCGACCCCACCCAGCAGCTTCTTCAGAGTGGCGACCGGATCGTCGTAGCGAGCATTTACGACTGCATCTGCGCCGAGCTTTTCAGCGAGCGACAATTTCTCTTCTTCAACATCGAGGGCAATTACACTTGCGCCGGTCACTTTGGCATACTGGATTGCCATGTGTCCCAGGCCGCCAATTCCTGAGACGAGCACGGTCTTGTGCGGGCCGGATCCGGAGACCTTTACCGCCTTGTAGGCCGTAAGACCGGCACACAGATGAGGTGCGGCAGCAGCGGATGACAACGTATTGGGAATTCTCGCGACGTAACGCGAGTCGGCCACAGCGTATTCCGCGAAGGCTCCATTCACCGAGTAGCCGGAGTTCTTCTGGTGCTCACAGAGATTCTCATTGCCACCCAGGCAATAGGAGCAGAATCCGCAGGCGGAGTGCAGCCACGGAATGCCGACGCGGTCTCCCACACGGAGATTCGACACCATCTCACCGGCGCGCTCCACAATGCCGATGCCTTCGTGCCCCGGTATGAAGGGCAGGTTAGGCTTGATAGGCCAATCTCCGTCGACGGCATGCAGATCGGTATGACAGACTCCGCAGGCCTCGATTCGGACGATGATGTCAAATGCGGTCCGTAAATGCGGCTCGGGGACATTGGTGGACTTCAAGGGCTGTCTTAAGGATTCAACAACGATTGCTCTCATTCTTCGCTCCAGTTTGCAAAATTGCTCTCTATATGAGAGCAATTAGACTTCCTCTCGGAGATCCGCAAGTGAGGACGGAATAGACAATCTGCTGGGCGATCGAACGCAATGCCAGGGTCAAAACCCTCAGGGGTCAGAACCAGTCAGCTAGCTAGGCCCAGCTAGAACAGTCAGCTAGCTCGGGGGCAGCGAGAATGAAAAGCGACTTCCTACGCCGGGTTCACTTTCTACCTCGATGGACCCCCCATGGCGTTCCACCAGGTGCCTGGTGATTGCAAGCCCCAACCCTGTTCCTTCGCGCACCCCGTTAGTGGTGGAACCGACTTGATGGAACTTATCGAAGATCGCCTGCTGTTCCTCTTTGGGAATGCCAAGACCTGTGTCAATGACATGAAACCGAACCAGATCATCTTCGACCAGGCACTCGACTGAAACGGCCCCCTGTTTCGGCGTGAACTTCACCGCATTGCTGAGGAGATTGAGCAGAATCTGCTTCAAGCGCACGCGATCTGCTCGCAACATCAAAGGGCGCCGGGGTTCAAAAGTGACGACTATGTTCTTGGCATCCGCGGCAGAAGACATGCTGTTGATGACTTCGCTCACAGCGTCTGCGGCGTCAAATACTTCTAAATGCAAATCGAGCTTGCCCGCCTCAATTTTACTCAGATCGAGGATGTCGTTGATCAATTCCAGTAAGTGGAGTGAGTCTCGGTGAATGTGATTGGCAAAGCGCGCCTGCTTCTCATTCAGCGGTCCTTCCAACTGCTCCGCCAGCAACTCCGAGAAGCCGATGATGGTATGCAGGGGCGTCCTCAACTCGTGGCTGATACTGGCCAGGAATTCGCTTTTCAATCTATTTGCGTTTTCAGCTTCGCGGCTGCGGAGTTCCAGTTCACGGTTGGCGGAGGACAACTCAGCAGTCAGGCGAGTTTGCAGATCACGAAACCGATCCTCTGCCCGTTGACGCTCGGTGACGTCGCGGATGACGGCCGACACTCCCAACCCGTTCCCATCTTTCACTGGACTGAGGCTGATCTCGACCGGAAAGCGGGTTCCATCCTTACGCTGTCCAGAAAGGTGCAGGCCCGAGCCCATGGGCCGGCGCACCGGACAATGCGCGTACGCTGAGCGGTGGTGCGGATGTTGGCCCCGAAGCTCAGATGGCACGAGCAGGTCCACCGACCTACCGAGAAGCTCGCTTCGGGCATATCCGAAGATCTGCTCGGTCGCGGCATTCAAGAGAACAATGTTCCCATCCGCGTCAGTCTCTATGATGGCGTCCGGAGCGGTTTCGAGTAGCTCCCGGAAGTGATCCGTGCTATGCACCTGTTCGCGCACGTCGTGCTCGGCGGGAACCAAATCCGAATGACCCTGCTGGGCTCGCTGAGTATTACTCATGTCCGCGAGAATGGATATTTTTCCGTCGATCCGTCCGTCAGAATCACGCAATGGGGCAGTCCAAAGCTGGAGAGAAATGAGGTCGTGGCTCTTGGTCCAGCGCACCACATCCGACCCCTGCTGAGAGATCCCTAGCAGTTGTGCCTCCAAAAGCATGCCGAACTCATGCTCGGACCCTTCCGGAACGGTCGGCAGAGATTTACCAAGGACCTCGTTCTCGGTCCAGCCGAAGATTTGTTGGGCTCCGGGACTCCACGAGAGAACCTTTCCCGTGGCGCTTACGCCGATGATCGCCATTGGGCAAGCCTCCAGGACTGCCCTAAGCAGAGATGTGGGTTCGAGCCGGTTCGGCGCCGAAACGGGATTGCTTGCGAGGGATTTCTCTTCGGCCGCGATCCGCCGAATGGACCGAAGCAGGATCGGCATCTCGTCCTCGAACACGTAGTCGCGAATCACGCGTTGCTCTACGAGACGTGCCAGATTCTCACTTTCCACTAAAGAGTCCCTCATGTCGGCCCTAACTACCAGGATCGTGGGCGGCAAAGCGCAGCCTTCCGCCAGTCTCTGAAAACTGATTGAATCGGCAACATTGCCCGTCGTCGACCAGAGCACGATGTCGAATAACTGGGAACGAAAGCGCTGCTCAGCGTCTTGTAAGCTTGAGGCGGCGGAGATCTGAACGTGCAAATAAGGCACATCCAACGCCTGTTCCACAGGAGTCGGACGTTTTCCTGGATCAACGATCAAGATTCGGAGTGGCGCGGCAAGGGCCTGAGTTGAAGCGTGAGCCACAATGTCTCGCACTGACAAGTTTAACGGTTTTCAGCCGTAACGTAACATACCATCAAACTGACTGATTGCGTGTGGGAAGGCCGGAGTTGAGAATACTGGCACATTGAGTGCTACAAGAGAATCCGTTGATTGAGCATTAAATGAAAACCATTTTAGTCGCGGAGGATCGAGACGCGAGCCGGGAGCTCGCCAGAACGTTTCTGGAACATTCTGGATACGCGGTGCTGGAAGCTATCGATGGCGGAGAAGCGATTCGGCTGGCCCAGGCAAATTTCCCGGATCTGATTCTTCTCGATCTCCAGATGCCGGTGAAGAATGGCTATGAGGTGTTGCGGGAGCTTCGCTGCGATGAACGCTTCGACTTGACCCCGATTGTGGCACTGACGGCCAGCGCCATGATGGGAGATCGCGAGAGAGTCCTGATGGAGGGCTTTACGGCTTACCTCACCAAGCCACTGAGTCTCGGGGTCATACGCCGGGAGCTTGCCCGTTTGTTGGATCGCGGTCTAAACTAAGGGTCGTTATCACTGCATGTCGTCTGATGAAGCTTTGATTTCGTTGCTCGTTATAGATGACAATGCCGGCAGTCTCGAACTGTTGTCCTCCGCGTTGAGGCAGGACGATCTCCAGATTTTCACGGCGCAGGATCCTCAAGAAGGACTGGAACTGGCGTTTAATCTCCGGCCAAGCATTGTAATTACCGATTTAGTCATGCCAAAGATGACCGGCCTTCAGGTTCTTGACCGGATTGTGGAGTTCGATCCAAGGATCAACGTAATCTTGATGACCGCGCACTATTCAACCGAATCGGCGGTGGATGCAATCAAGAGAGGCGCCTCCGACTACCTGAATAAGCCGATCAATCTCTCGGCGCTGCGCTTACGGGTCAATGCGCTTCTCGAAGAGGCGCGCAGACGCCGGCATGCGGCAAAGCTGGAATCGGAACTACTTGAGACCTCACAGCTGGAAGGCATGGTCGGAAACAGCCCCGCCATGTGGGATCTTTTTTCAAAGATCCGCCGGATTGCTCCGCACTTTCGTACGGTTTTGATCACCGGCGCGACTGGAACCGGGAAGGATCTGGTGGCGCGAACGCTACATAAGCTAAGCCCGGTGGCAAAGGGACACTTCGTTGTCCTGAATTGCTCCGCAGTGGTCGAGACGCTGTTTGAAAGCGAGCTGTTTGGCCACGTGCGCGGTTCGTTCACGGGAGCGAACAGCGACAAGGTCGGACTCTTCGAATATGCGAACGAGGGCGTGCTGTTCCTGGACGAGATCGGGGACATGCCGATGAACACGCAGGCGAAGCTGCTTCGTGCACTGCAGAACCAGGAAATACAGCGGATTGGATCTCTGGTTCCGAGAAAAGTCAACGTGCGGGTGATAGCGGCCACCCATCAGGATCTGCGCGCGGCCAATACGGAAAAGAGGTTCCGCGAGGATCTCTACTATCGCCTGACGATGGTCGAGATCCGCACTCCGAACCTCACCGAGCGCAGCGGCGATCTTCCATTATTGATCCGCCACTATGTCGGGCATTTTGCAAAGCAGTATGGCCGGCAAATTTCAGGGCTTTCGCATCGTGCAGAAATAGTTCTCGCACGTCATAGCTGGCCCGGAAACGTGCGCGAGCTGGAGAACGTGATCGGCCACGCCTGCATGATGACCTCAGGCGACCGTATAGATGTCGGAGATCTGCCGGAATATTTGGGATCAGGAGGTCGGGGGGCGGCAGCGAACCCTCAGTTTGGGATTCCAGAGCAGGGCCATCTGTCGACATTGGACGAACAGGAGCGGCGGCTGGTGTCGGATGCCCTTGCGCAAGCAAACGGCAATCAGTCCGAGGCCGCGCGCATCCTGAAAATAGGTCGCGATGCTCTTCGCTACAAGATGAAAAAATTCGGTCTCGAGTCTTCCGCCGTGCAATTGTAGCGGGTCGAGGATCTGCACTTATATCAGTGTGGGATGCATCACTCAGCGCAAAGATGAGGCCCATTGCCAACGAAATTTCTAAATGGAGCCGATTGAAGCGCGCGTGTCAAAACGGAGCATTTCGACCCAGCTCTTGTCTTCCTGGTGAGCGTCTTTCACACACATGATCTCAAGATTTGACCCGAGCGGCATCACAGTTGTACAGCCTTCCTTGATGTATTGCGGGAGCTTCAACTCTCGGGTGACATGCCACTCGTCGATCTCCTCACAGCAGCTGTCACCGTGCGCCACCGTGTCTCTGCTTCGGATTTCGATGCTGACGGAGCGCGGTTTGGCAAAAATCCAGACGTTGCGGAGGTCGACATCTCCCACCGGCACAATGATCCGGAACCAGTCCCGATGGTCGGCGATCTGTATAGTGGGCAGGAACTCAGCGAGGGTGAGGTTATCGCGCTGCACATTGCCGGGCAGATCGAAGGGCTGCGAGGGCGACGTCTCCCCGGCAGAAAAGGGTGCTCGTGCTGTGGCTGTAGAATTCATTGGCTTTGGTCCTGTCACTGTCGATTAGAAACTTACTACCGGGCAAGGCGCGGTACGGATGATCGCATTTACTTTGCTAAAGAGGCCCAGAAATTTAGTTGGCCTGAATGCTCGGGCGACACCAGCAATATGTGGCGCCGCCTTTCCGCAGTTTTCTGGGAAGTCAACGAGCCGAGCCCAAGCCTTGCGCTTTCCAACGCAAGACATGCGCGAGACCACGCAACAGAACTCAAATGGCCACCGCTTGTGCAGTAGTCTCAAACTGTGACACAAGGCCTCCGGCTCCCTGCTGTTCGGAGCAATAACTCAGGACAGGACAGGGCGCCTGGCGGAGAATCTCGTAAGTGTGTGTACGGAGCGTTCCGAAGGCTTCCTGAGTTTTTCCCCGGCCGAGGACGATCAGATCAACGGGCTGGCCAGAACCCAAGTCCGCAGTGAACTGTGCAATGGGCTTAGCGGTCAGTTCAACCGGAAAGTCGGTTCCTGCTTCCTTTTGCTGCCTGGCTATCTCCTCGTTAGCCGACTTCATCAGGAAGCCATTTAAGTCCCGATCGAAATACTTGTAAGGTCTGGACTCGGTCTCGGGAACACTATGGATTATGCGGACTTGAGCATTGAACTGGCGCGCCAGTTGTTTCGCAAATCGCAGCAGCGGAACGGCTTCTTCCGTGAGTTCCAGCGCACACAGGATGTTTGATACCGAAACTCCAGTGGAAGCGGTTCTTGAGGGTGAATGGGTCCAAACCGGACAGCTGACGTCATGCAGGATTTTCATTGCGACGGAGCCTAGGAGCAAACGTCGCATAGCGCCGTACCCATGCGTTCCCATCATGACGAGATCTGCGTCGTGCTCTTCCACCCAGCTCTTAATCTGCCAGGCGATGTCGCCCTCAGCGGTTGCCCGATCAATCTGGTTTTCCGGCAATTGGAGCGGATAGTCTGCCAAGCGCTTTCTGGCGTCGGCCGCAAATTGTTGAAAGCAGTCGGGGCTCATCAAAGGCGCTTCGCCGGAACCGTACCAGGAAACCGGAACTTCGAAGACGTTCAAGAGAGTGACCTTCGAATTGAAGCGGCTCGCCAGCCACTCGACCTCCTGATTGAGAGCAAAGCTGCATTCAGAAAAATCTACCGGGAACAGAATGTTCTTGATTTTCATGTGGGTCTCCGTTGCTAGAGGACAGTGCAAGCAATGGGCCAACTGCAATGGGCAAAGAATCTCTATCAGGAAAGCCTGACGGCGTAGTTGAATGGTGTTATTTCCTGGACGTTTAGCTTCCGTGCCGGAGACGCATGACAATGCTTTGCGGATTGATCTCCAGAAACTGGCGGACTGCCTGGGTCGCTGCGCCCGACTTGCCTTCCGCTTTGAAGAGTGCAGACAAGGCCTCATAAGCGCGGTAGTCGGTGGGGTTGCAAAGAAAGCTTTGACGAAATGAATTCTGTGCGGCTTCCATTTTCCCGTCCGCTTGCTGAGCAACGCCGAGGTCCAGCCAGTACTCCGCATTCCCGTGGTCAACCGACAGGGCTCGTTGGAACAGCCCGACTGCGGATTGGGCGTGACCACTGCCGAGGAGCATGTATCCTTCCGCTGCGGCCGAAGCGGCGTCATCTTTGTCCGGTGCGCCCGCGGCCAGCAGACGGAATGCTTCCGGGTAGTTACCTTCAGGACGGCCGGAGCGGGCGAGGTTGAACAACGCCAGTCCTAAGTTGCGCTGGATAAGTTTCGCCTCGGGAGGCCTCCATGGGACGACGCGCAAAACGGTCTTTTCGGGATCGACGACCGGTGAAACATCCGGGTGTTTTAAGATCCGATGGTCGGTGATCGCGGCGTGAGAGATATCTGAGGCGCGACGCTTCGGCATGTGACAGCCGATGCAGTTTGTATCGTCCGGTTTATGAGTGGAACTCAGTTCCGCCGGGCGATGGCAACTGCGGCAGGTCTGGGCAATCTCTGGTTTGTGATCTCCGGCCGGACTATGCGGATCATGGCAAGTGGCGCACCAGAGCTTCGCCGGATCGGCCCTTCTGCAGGCGCTGAGGGCCAGCTGCTCGGAGTGACTCACGGCAGCGGATCCCGGCAGTCGGCGGTCGTCACTTTGGAGGACGTAGGTTGACTGAACCTGCTCCAATGCCTGACCAGGTTGGTAGTCGCCCCAATGCTTCCCGGGATTCAGCACGATGGTCGCGCCTTCCAGATGGCACTGCTCGCAAACGCTGTCCCGCTCTTTTCCGGTCAATTTTGCGGGATTAAGAATGGAACCGGGAACCGGACGGCGAAGATGCTCGTCGGGCGATCCATGACAACGGTCGCAGCTAATGGGGGTGAGCGTGACCTCTTTGTCTTTCCGTTGTAGAGATCCGGTGTGGCAAGAGAGACAACTGGAATCAATGGGCCGCCAGAAATCGAGAAAGGCGTCGTTCTCGTAGCCGGGCGATTCAGCCCAGGCGCGCTTCGCTGAATACAACGCTGCCGGAGACTGGAAGAGATGACCATCTATCGCGACCAGATAGCTCTTGCCGACGTTGCCAAATCCCACGGCGTAAGAGGCGGGAAAGGTAGCTTCCAGGCCGCTTTGCTGGACCTGATGCTGTAGCTGGCCATTCTTCCAAAAAATACGGGCGCGAGCTCCGGAACTTGCATGCAGGAACTGGCCTTCTGGCTCTTCCTTGGGAACTGAGATGGAGTTTCCCATGGCCGATTTGACGAACCCTTCCACTTCGCGCGGGTGGCACGGTTGACAGGGATGCGGCTGCTGAGCCTGCAAGACTGCTGCGAAAAGTAGCCCTACCAGCCTCATCCTCAACGCCCGGATTGAAGTTCCGCCTCGGCTTTCGCCAGGTCGGCGCGCGCAGTCTGGTGATCGGGCTGGATTTTGAGTGCAGCTTTGTAAGCGGCAACTGCTCCGCGAAAATCTCCTGCGATGGCGAGCGCGGTTCCCAGATTCACCTGCACATCCGCGTTAGTGGGGTCGAGCCGGGCGGATTCCCGGAAGCAGGGAAGGGCGTCGCTGTAGCGATGCTGCAGGAAGTAGATCAGCCCGAGACCCGCCTGCGCTTGCGCGTCCTCCGGCTGTATTCGAAGGAACGCCTGGAATTCAACGCTCGATGCTTCCAGATCCCCCGAAGAAGCTAACGCCCGCGCGAGATTGTAATGAGCGTTCAGATAGGAAGGGTCAATTTCGAGAACTCGTCTCAGTTCCTGAATTGCCGCAGGGAGTTGGTTGTCTTGAAACAATGCGGCGCCTAAGCTATTCCGCGCACCTGCGCTGGAAGGCTCAACTCTCAGTGCCAACCGGTAATTAGCAATGGCGTCCGCCAAATGTCCGCGAAGCTGTTGAACGGAAGCAAGGTTATAGTGCGCCAGGAAGTCGGCCGGATACTTCTCAAGCCGGCGCTGCATCACAGCTTCCTGGATAGCGATACGCGGATCTTCCTCGTCCTGCGCTTTTCGTCTCGGAAGAACCTGAATCCAGACGTGGCCCATCTCATCTTCGCTGCCATCGCCGGTCCGAATGCGTTTAGGCGGAGAGTTAGGGTTACGAGGGTTCGCCGTTGAATTGTCGTAAGCGATTCGCATATGGACGACGGAGCCTTTGGGCAGAAACAGTGGTTCGCGATATTCATAGACGGCCTGCCAGTTGATGTCCCAATCGGGAATGCGAATCAATGGGCGACGCTGTCCGTTGGGGAGAATGGCCCAGGCTTCGATGACTTTTCCCAGGTAGTGCGCATGCGGATAAATGGCAAGCACATCGGAATCGACCGGCATAGCGACGTGATCGCTAATCATGAAGTCTCTCTGGCCGGGCACAATGTCGATGGCTCCGTCGTTCTCAAGCTGTACCAGCATGGGAAAGCGAGTTGGAGGCTCGGGCGAGAAATAGAGACCGATCTGTGCGCGCACCGATTCCGGCTTTCCGGTCGGTTGCAGGTGAAGGTTGATGATGAGGTCGGTGCCGGGATCCAGACGCCAGCTCATGCCGTCAGGTTCCGGGTGCAGTACGGTTCCGGGTTTCCAGAAGAGGAAGTGGGAATCGGGATCGAACTCGTTGGGACTGGCTTCCGTTACGACGTCCATGCCAGGGAAGCCGGGCCGGCCGTCCTTTCCATCCCGCTTGCGAAGAAGCTCCCCATGGTCGAGGACGATGTTGGCGTGATGCACTGTCCGAGTGTCGTTGAAACGCATTTCGATGCCGCGGACGAAACGGGTCTCTTTCAGGTTGGTGGGAACGACAAAGTTTCTGAAGATGTCTTTTCCTCCAGCCTCAGTGGTGAATG
>CBAAAA010000131.1:0-10380 GCA_964658695.1 uncultured Solirubrobacteraceae bacterium
ATAGTAGTTGATGCGGACGGCATGGTAGAGATCTTTGTACAATTCCGGATACAAATCCGGCTGCAGGATCTGTTCAAGTACCGAAAGTTTCGTTTCTTCCTTGGTCTTGAAAGAGCCTGGGTCCTCTAAGACTTCTCCATCGCGATTGCCCAGGATGTTCGTCGAGAACCAGCCACTCACGCCCAGCATCCGCGCTTTAAAGCCGGGAGCGAGCAGCGTCTTCATATAGGTCTGTCCGGTCTTAAAATCCTTCCCACAGATCGGAACACTATTCTCTCGGGCCAACTCCAGCAGAGCTGGTACATCGGTCGTCAGGTTGGGAGCGCCGTTGGCATAAGGCACTTTCAGCTTCAATGCCGCGTACGCATAGACCTGACTGGGGGCGATACCGGGATCATTGTTGCGAAGACCTTCCTCGAAAGACGTAAGCGTTTCATGCACGGCAGCGGGTTTATGGTACGCCTCGGTCGACCCGCACCAGATCATCACCAGCCGGGAGCAATTGTTCCGGTTTTTGAACTCGACAATGTCGGACATGACCGCCTCGGCCATGTCCATCTTGTTGCCGGCCGATTTCTTGTTCGGCCCGTCAATGCGCTTTACGTATTCGTGATCAAAAACAGCCTTCATGGGCCTGATCGCCGAAAGCGGTTCTTTCAATTGCTCCAGAAGATCCTTATCGAGCACCTTAGCCCGAACAGCAGCTTCGTAAGCGTCGTCTTCGAAGATGTCCCACGTGCCGAAGGAAAGACACTCCAACGGCGTTAGCGGAACAAAGTCTTTGATTTTCGGGGTACGGGCTTCGGTTCGCTTTCCGAGCCGGATCGTTCCCATCTGAGTAAGTGAGCCAACTGGCTGACCGAGGCCGCGCTTAATGGCTTCGACTCCGGCAATGAACGTCGAAGTCACCGCCCCCATGCCTGGTATCAGAATTCCTAAACGTCCATCGGCGGGCGCGATGGTGACACTTCCCTGCTTTGACACTGCGGCGTTTCTCCTAGAGCGATCTACTGCGGAAGTCCCTGAAAAGCGCACAGGCCGCAGCCGCGCGACACCACTCAGCAAAGGAACTCACTAAATCTTCGGGTGGCGCGCTCGACACCGTGCCCGTCTTGCACGAGTTTCTCAGAAGAAGGACGCGAAACCTCATTTCACTGTTGATACCGGCGCAACAACCGGGTCTCCGCGCAGTCCTACGTTATACTATCATTCGATGCCACTGCGGTTAACGAGCACGCTTTCGACGCTCGTTGTGGACGATGAAGAGCTTGCGCGTGAAGAGCTTACGTTCCTCCTCAAAGATTTTCCGGACGTCGAAGTCCTCGAGACTGCAAGCAACGGGATTGAAGCGATCAAGCTGATTTCGGACCTTGAGCCTGACCTGGTTTTCATGGATGTACAGATGCCCGGGCTCGACGGACTGAGCGTAATCAGCAAACTTCGCGAGAAGGGCGGCGACCTTCCTCACTTTGTTCTTACCACCGCCTTTGATCATTACGCTGTGGAAGCTTTTCGTCTTGACGCTCTGGACTACGTTCTGAAGCCGATCGAAAAAGAACGCTTGGCCGAGTCGATATCGAGAGCCCGGCGCTTACTCGATGACAGACAGGCGGAAGACGAAAAGACGTTGGACAGCGCGGAAGCGAGAGTGCCGTTTCAGCGAAGCAAGATCCTGGTGAAGACGAACAACCGCAATCTGATCGTCGATGCTCAGGACATGATCTACGCTACGATCGATGACGGCTTGATTACCGTTGTGACCTCCGGGTTCGAAGGTCAGTCAAATTACCGGACGATTGAAGAACTGCAGTCCAATCTGGATCCTCATCTGTTCTGGCGAGTTCACCGATCGTTCCTGGTGAACATCAATAAGATCCGCGAGGTCATTCCCTGGTTCAAGTCGAGTTTTCAGCTGAAAATGGATGACAAGAAGCAGACCGAGATTCCGGTCAGCCGAATCCAGACGAAGCGTCTTCGTACTTTGCTGAAGATCTGAACGCCACGTCAGCCGTTACTGCTCGCTTCCGATTGTGACATCGCCGGGGACGACTGAGATTGCCGCTCCGGGAAGACCCTGGCCAGTATCCGCCCGAGCACCATCTCATTCAGCGTGCCGTTTTGAATGCAACGCTGCTGCCCGCGAGCAGCCAGTTCTGTTCGCCAAACAGGGTCGGCGAGAAGTTTGTTGCACTTATCCGCGCACTCTTCCGGAGTATCCCAAAACACCGCTTCCACATCTTCCCGGTACAGGCTGGTATGCTCGGTCGTTCGTTGCGCACAGAGAACCGCCTTCAAATAGGGCACTTCGAAAGATCGCTGCGTGCAGGTATCCCGGTTTCCGACAGAGAGCAGCCCGATACAGACCTTGGCGGATTGGATCGCCTTTGAATACTGCTCGTCAATGTAGAGCCCCGGACCCCGCCAGCCGCTTTTCAACAAAGGCCACTCCGCAGCGCGATCCCAGCGGTCGCCGTAGATGGTTAAAGGAACGCCACGATGGACGAGTTTAGCGAGAAACGGTCCTCGCTCCGGCATCCAAGTCCCGATGAATACCACTTCCGAAGACCATCGTTCCAGATCTTCCGGACTGAGAACTCGACGCGCATGCGCCTCCTCGTCGGCGGAACGATCCACCAGCATCACATCTTTGGCACGGTGAGAACGGGCTTCGGCCACGTTGCACTCTCGTACAACAACCACCAGATCATAGCTGGAAACCGCACCCAGGTAATGACGCCACTTCTTGCCATCACGCTTGCCGTAAGGGTCGTCCAAGTTGTAGTTGACAACCGGACCAAAGCGTTTCCGGAGACGTCTGACCAAGGAACTGCTCACCAGCCCGCCGCCATCGACCCACACCAGATCGAATCGCCGATCCGGAATCATCGCTGTAATTCGCCGTGCGAGGAAACCGCCAAGGAAGAGTGCGCCGGTATGGTGGAGCCATTTGCCCGCCAGCGGAGACTTCGGTAGTGCCCGCCACGGGTCAACGATGACGACTTCGTGGCCAAGCCTTCGCAACGCGATCGCCCGGTGGCGCGAAGTGCCGGAATCCGGACCCAAATATAGAATGGAGAGTGCCTCTGCACCCGGTTTCTCAGTCGATGGACTCTCGTTTGAACGCATTAAGGGGATTCATGACTATGTTACCGGGTAGTACGCTCCGTTCGTATCTCCAGTAGCCATTTATGCCCTTAGGAAGCAGTCTCGAGAACCCACTGTTCATAAATACGCTGGGCTATGCCTCTGGGCTGGTGCTCTTTGCAGTATTGACTTTCCTGGTACTCAAAGGCTGGCGGCGAGGCGCAGAGAGAAGCCGGGAAGCTTCGCTCATCGCTTCTCTGTTGGTCTTTCTCTGGAACGCCTGCTCTCTGGCCGGCTTGGCGCTCGCGCAGGAATCGGGGTTCGCTCCCGAGTGGCTGATTGCGATCAGCTACTCCATCCTCAGTCTCTTGCCTGCCATCCTGTTTTCGATCGTTGCGAAAGGCCGTGAGCCCGCGTTAGTGCAAATCGGCTATGGCATCGGGGTGAGTTCCGTGGGTATGCACTTCACAGAGTTGCTGTTTCCCTCATCCCGGCTGCATGAAATGGCGTTGCTCCTGATTACACTCGGGTTCTGCTCCATCGTCATTCTGGCAGCAGTGAAGGCAATTGCACGGCATGATCGCTCGCTTTCACCTGCCGGCCTGGTCTCGTTATTTCTGTTTGCGCTCTCTTTCCTACACTTCGTGTACGGACATTCCAGAACCGGTTGGCGGGACGAAGTGGCATGGCATCACGCCGGCATTCCTTTGGCGCTGATTGTTCTTTTGCGTGACTATCGTTTTTTGCTCGCCGAAACCTATGTGCGTTTCCTGGCAAACATCGGCTTGGCGGCCACCTGGGCGGTTTGCATGTATTGGACCCTAAATACCGGCCAACTGCTGCAACGTGCAAAGGACAATGATTTTCTCGCCGCTCTTTTACTGATCGGGTTTTGCTGTTCGCTTGTTCTGTTCGCCCAACTGAGGACATTCGTAGATCGGCGCCTCACAAGAACGGTGTTTCGGCGCGGTGACCTGAATGGGTGTTCCAAGGATTTGTTGAATGCGGCGTCTGAGAGTCAGACGGAACATGAACTCCTGATGAAGTCGGCTGCACTCATGGCACGGTTTGTCGGCGCCGAGCGCCACCAGGTTGCCGAAAAATATCCTTCAAAATCTTCCGCATGGGCCGAAGTGGAAACTCCGCTGCGCTTCTCGCGCGGCGATTCTCTCTTGCTGCTCTTCGGTCCGCGGCAGGGCAGTCGCCGCTACCTGCACGACGACATCGAATCTTTGCAGTACCTGGCGAACCTCCTGGTGGAACAAGTAGAGCGTTTCCGGACGGACGAACTGCAGCGGCTTGCTCAGGCAGCCGAGTTAAGGGCGTTGCAGGCTCAGGTGAATCCTCACTTCTTATTCAATGCGCTGAATACGCTTTACGGTACGATTGGCCGCGAGTCTTTCCAAGCTCGCCGGCTGGTCTTGAATCTCGCTGACCTGTTTCGCTACTATCTGCAGCGAGATCGTACTTTCATTCCGCTTCGGGAAGAAATTGAAATTGTGCAGGCCTATCTGGAGATCGAGAAACTGCGCCTGCAGGAGCGGCTCAGTTTCGAGATCGCCATGGACGACAGCGTCCGCAATCGAATGATTCCTGTGCTTTCCGTTCAACCACTTGTCGAGAACGCGATAAAGCACGGCATTTCAAAGCTCAGCGCCAAAGGAAGGGTGCGCGTCGTCGCCGTGGAGGAAGACAGCATGCTGCGGGTCACGGTGGAAGACAACGGACATGGCCTTCAATCTTCGCCCGAAAGCGCCGGCCTCGGAATTGGACTTAACAACGTTCGCCAGCGGCTTCAGCTTTCTTATGGAAGCGGCGCCGAGTTACGCATTGTGTCCAGTGGCGAGGGCTGCTCTGTTACTCTGCTGATCCCCAGGGATCGCGATCTTCACTCGCAGGCAACGCCCGCTCGCCCACGACCCGAGCCCGCGCAGCACATTGTCTAAATTCTTTTGGGCGTTTCTGCTGAACCCGGTCCAGCAAGAGAAGGCACCTGGTGCAACGGCGGGTTGAGGTCAGAGCCAACGATTGTCGCGGAAGCCTGCACGGTAGTTTGAGTTCCGCCAGGGTCGATCGAAGCGACTGCCTCGGATAGATAGAAGTCGGATCGCAAATAAAGCTCGTCAAGGAAGGATACTGAAACTTTCAGGACTGCAAGAATGGGGATCGCGAGCACCAGTCCGAGCAGTCCATATAGATCGCCTGCCACGATTAAGGCAATGAAAACGAGCATGGGGTGCAATGCCAGCTTTCCGCCTATGATCCGGGGCGTCAGTACATAATCTTCGGTCAATTGCGCGATGACGAATACCAGGAGAACACCGGCCAGCCTTCCGATTCCGGCTCCGTCCAGGATTGCGAAGCCAAGCGCCAGGATTAAGCCGCTGGTCACTCCGAGATAAGGGATAACGCCGACGATTCCGGCGATGATACCGATTCCGGCCCAAAGCGGCACACGCAGGATCAAAAGCCCAATCGCGTAGATGGTCGCCATGATGCAAGCAATCAAAAAGCGTCCACGCACGTATCCACGCACGACGTTTCCAATTTCTTCAAACAGTCGCGTGCCGGCTCCGCGATGCCGCCGAGGTATTTGTCGCTCGATCAGCTCTTTCAGACGATCGAGATCAAGCAGTAAGTAATACACGAAGAACGGGACTATCACTAGTCCGATCGCCGCTGATCCGACGCTCACCAGGCCAAGCACCCCCTTCGAGAGCCATCCACCAACCCGGGAGGTGAGTGCGTCAGGGTGTTGCTTAAACTCCGCCAGCGATGTCTGGAGTTGGTCAAACATCTGGGAACTGAGATGCTGCTTTGCAAAGCCGAGCGCGGACTCGCCTCGTGACGCAACTGCGCGCACGGCCAGCGGAAGTTTGTTGATCGATTCCACCAGCTGGTGATAAACACTCGGCAAAAGGAATAGCAAAACTACGGTGACGACCGCCAGTGCGATCAGCAGGGTGAGCAAAACTGCCGACGGACGCGATCTCCCATTACGCTGCAGAAATGCGGCTAGCGGCTCCAGCATGAAAGTCAGGGCAAACCCAAGCAGAAGTGGGATCAGTACACTGCCGCCAACCTCGAACAACAAATAGCCGAACACCGCAATGGCGGCTGCCGCAGGCACATATCCAACCCACCAGAAAGGCGGCTTTCGAAACTCTGATATTGACTTATTCATACTTAACGCCGGTTGTCTTCGGTCGCTTACTGCCGCTTGTAAGAGGTGCAGCCTGTGACAGACACAACAATATAAAGGCAAAAGATCCGGTGCACCAGTTAGTCAAAAGAATTTCTTAGAGCAGTGTGCTTTTCTAGACACTTTCCCATATCAGCCCGCTCTAATTCTACGGAACGGCGTTCTCGGGATGACAAAGCTCAAACCTCGCAAAAGGAGAGTTGGTTCTCTCGTGGACGTCTCTACGGGCGGCCTGCAACACTCCGCCTTGCAAATCCCTTGGCTCCCATCACAAGGAGCTCCCTTCAAACTGACGATATAGCCACTGGCAGTAGCACAGGATTGGATGCGTTTTGAAAAGTGAAGTAGAAGATCTACCAGGATCTCAGCGAGCGATACCCGTCGTAGAAGAGCAGCTGGAAATTCACAAGCGGCAAAGAGTGACCGGCATTGTGCGGCTTGAAAAGACCGTCCGAACCTCGAACGCGCTGGTAGACCAGGAACTGATCAGCGAGTCAGTTTCCATCACCCGCGTCCCGATTAACCGAATTTTAGCTGAGCCCGCAGTGACGCGCCAGGAGGGCGACACAACAGTCATTCCAGTGATGGAAGAAACGGTTGTTGTTACCCGACAGCTGGTGCTCAAAGAAGAAATCCGGATTACCAGGCAACAGCAGTCTTCTCGCTATCAGGAGTCTGTTCCAGTTCGCGCCGAGGAAATTCATATTGAGCGTCTGACTGTCGCTCCGGACATGGATAGCGAACTCTCATAACCCACTTTGTAAGTGCAACTCTCGAAAGGAAAATCATTATGCGCAATACGATCGTAGGTCTCTTCGGCAGTGCCGCCGAGGCTCAAAACGTGAAACAAGAGTTAGTAAAAGAAGGATACTCAGCCGCCGATATCCAGGTGATGGCGAATGAGTACCCAGCCGCCACCGGTACCGGCGCGGGGACTTCCAGCGAAGCTGCTGGGGACACTGGAATTGCTGCGAAAATCAGCAGTTTCTTCCGTTCCCTGACGGGCGGCGAGGAAGACGCTTCCCGCTACACGCAAGGTGTGGCGAAGGGTGGAGCTTTATTGTCAGTGACGGTCCCCGAAGACCATGAGGAGCGTATCATCTCGCTGCTCGAAAGCCATGGCGCCCGGAATATCGAAGAAGGCGATTCGGCTCCATACTCTGATCGAGTGCCTGCCGCTTTGGCGACCTCCACGGCTAGTTCCGCTGTTGCCACGGCAGACGGTTCGGCGATCCCGGTTGTCGAGGAAGAACTGCTGGTCGGCAAACGCCAGGTGCAACGGGGCGGGGTCAGGGTCTACTCGCATATAGTCGAAACACCCGTCGAGGAGAATATCCGCCTGCGTGAGGAGCACGTCACCATAGATCGCCGGAATGTAAATCGCCCGGCGACCGATGCCGACTTCACGGCCTTCAAAGAGGGCACGATCGAGCTGACCGAGACGGCTGAGGAAGCTGTCGTCTCCAAGAACGCTCGTGTCGTAGAGGAGATCGTGGTTGGCAAGACCGCGTCAGAACATACGGAAACCGTACGGGACACTGTGCGACATACCGAAGTCGAAGTCGACGAGCTCGAACCCAGCGACGTGACCAAGGCCGATGCAGCCCGTACAACAGCCGGCGGTTCCTGGTCTAAGTAGTTCCGGAGAGTCAGCCATCGTTTTATCAAGTTACGCAGGTGGAAGTGGATCAGATCGCCGGGGAACGCGCTGAAGATATTCGCGACAAAGCCTTCAAAGCAGACAGGTCCTAATGGCGCAAGAGACAGTGAAAGTAGCGACGCGGGACGAGCTGAGAATCGCCGCGTTGAACTCGTGAAACAGTAAAGCGTTAGTTATCGTTTCTAACGGGCCGGTGTCGAAGATGTTTTCGGCACGGCCCGTTTTCTTTTTTCCTTGAGCATTGTGAGCGAAAAATTCAAGTCGCGGTGGTACGATGCGGTTTCTGATCCACTATGTCATCCAAAGGTAAGGTCAAAGTCGGAATCATTGGCTCGCAGTTTGAAGCCGATATTCATGCCGTCTCGTTTCAGTTAATGCCGGAGGAGGCCGAAGTGGTTGCGATCGCGTCTCCTACGCCGGGGAATGCTGAGAAGCTTGCGAAGAAGTATTCCATTCCTCGGGTTTTCCTCGATTATCGGGAGATGTTGAAGGAGCCCGACATCGAGATGGTGACCATCACGGCGCCAAATCATCTGCACGCTCAGATGACGATTGATATTGCCAGTGCCGGAAAGCACGTGGTTTGCGAAAAGCCGCTTTGCATGACACTGGCGGAGGCGGACGAGATGATCGATGTCTGCAAGCAGAAAGGCGTCTTGCTGGCGTATGCGGAAGAGCTATTCTTCACGCCGAAATACGTCAAGGCCAAGGAAATGGCCGACCAGGGTGCATTCGGAAAGGTCTATTTGGTCAAACAAAGTGAAAAGCACTTCGGCCCGCACAGCGACTGGTTCTTCGATGTAGACCGGGCTGGCGGTGGGGCACTGATGGACCTCGGCTGCCATGGAATTGCGTTCTGTTACTGGTTTCTGGGACGCCCTGCGATCAAGTCGGTTTACGCCCAGCTTGCAACCCATGTCCATGGCGATAAAACGAAGGCCGACGATGACGCAATCTGCCTCATCGAGTTTGAAAATGGCGCCACCGGAATGCTTGAGGACAGCTGGTGCCGCCGCGGAGGCATGACCGACCGCACGGAGGTGTACGGGGATGCCGGCGTGACGTACGCGGATCTTCATATGGGAAATGCGCTCCCCACTTACAGTGAACATGGCTATGGCTATGCGGTGGAGAAAGCGCCATCGACCAGCGGATGGAGTTATCCGGTTTTTGAAGAACACTGGAATTACGGGATACCGCAGGAGATGCGCCATTTTGCGCGTGCGGTCCGTGGCAAAGAGACTCTGGATGCCACCGGTGAAGATGGGCGTGTGGTGATGCAAGCTCTGTACGCGGCCTACGCATCTGCCGGGCTCGGACAGAAAATACAAATGCCTTACACGCCCACCGGAAAGAAACCGATCGACGAATGGTTGAGCAGAAAAGGCCGGTGAGTACTCCGCTTTTTGAAAACATTCTCGCTCAGCCCGATGCACTCCAGTCGGTGTTCGACCGGCAATCGACCGCGGGCTTTGCTGCGTTGGAAGAAGCGGCGGATCTGCTCCGTCAAAGCAGAAAAATTGTGCTGACCGGAATGGGCGCGTCTTTATTCGCGTGTGGGCCGCTTCGGTATCTTCTCGCACGTGAGGGAGCAACCGTTTCAGCGGTTGAGACGGCGGAGCTGCTCTATTTCCTGGGCAGCAGTTTCGATGATGAGACCTGCGTCATTCTTATATCGCGCTCTGGGGAGAGTGTCGAAGTGATTAAGCTCCTCGATACTCTTGAAAAGCACGGTTGCAAGACAATCGGCGTGACCAATGTGGCGGATAGTACTCTCGCCTTGCGCACGCATGTCAGCATACTGCTGGGCAGTCCCGCGGATCAACTGGTCGCGATTCAGACCTATGTTGCCACAGTCGCGACGCTGCTTTTACTGGGTTCGGCTTACCGCAATCGCCTGGATGACGCCTTCGCTCAGTTGCGGCAAACGGTCGCCTTACTGCGCGATCTTCTTCCGATGTGCGTTGCCGCCAGCGAGCTTTGGGACGATTTTCAAGGGGCCGCGCCACTGTACCTGCTGGGCCGTGGCCCTTCACTGGCAAGTGTAGAAGAAGGCGTGCTGCTCATGCATGAGACAGCGAAGTCTCCTGCAGTGGGTATGTCGGCCGCGCAGTTCAGGCACGGCCCGGTAGAAGTGGCCGACAAGCAAACCCGAGTCGTTATGCTTGGGACGCAATCGGTAACCGTAACTCTTGACGAACAACTAGCGGCCGATCTCCTGCAGATGGGAGTGAACGTCCGATGGATTGGCCCGCTTCATACCAGCGCGCTCGCCCCAGCTCTCACCCCATGGCCACTCGAGGTTCCGGAGCTCTTTCTACCGATATTCGAGATCGTGCCTCTACAACTGCTCGCTTACCGAACGGCTGAAGCGCGGGGCATCACGCCAGGCGACTTTCGCTGGGCGCCGGCGATCACCGCATCGGAATCGGGC
>CBAAAA010000132.1:0-10362 GCA_964658695.1 uncultured Solirubrobacteraceae bacterium
CCGAGCTCGCCAGATCGTAGATCTGCAAGAAGCCACGAGTCTCTCCCGCTTTAATGCCGCAGATGATTTCTCCATCCCCAATAGTGACGTTCAGAGCTTTGGCGCCGCTGGGGGAATCCAGCATCTGCCGCAGAAGTTCCTGATCGTTGATCGTCGACAGCTTGTCGAATGCGGTAGCGATTGCGGTGCCACTGCCTTCGACCTGGTGACAGACACCGCAGTTTCTATCCTTCGTCGGATCGAAAAAAAGTGCTTTTCCAACCTCGGCTTCTTTGCTGAAAATCGGGGTTGATGGAACCGATTGTTTGCCGGCTTCGGGAGTCTCGGCGTCGGGCTGTTGCCGGCCAATGCTCAGAATGTAGGTAACCACGGCGTCGATACCCGGCTCGGGGAGCCGGCCTTTCCACGACGGCATTGACGAGTTCGGAATGCCTTTCTCAATTGTCGTGTAGAGATAGCTTCTGGACCACTCGCGATCGCGTAATCGCGGCCCTTTGCCCGCTCGCCCTTCGAGTCCATGGCAATAACCCACCGAACAGTTCATCGCAAAAACCTGCTTCCCTTGTTCTATCTGGTTTGAAACAGGAAGGGCGGCTGCATGTGCCATGCGTGGCAGTGCCGCCGCAATACAGAAAGCCGCAAGCGCGGTCGGGAGCAAGATCGTGCTTCTCATGACCCTAGCTCAGGCAGAGCAAATACGAACAGGGTGGAACCGCTGGGGAAGTCTTCCATCTCGGGCCATATCTGCGGCATGGCTCCCGCCGCTGCCGACCCCCATCCGGATGGCACGGCTACATACTGGCGTCCCTTGACGCTGAACGTGACGGGTGAACCACGATGACCGGAGCCAGTTGAAAAGCTCCAGATCTTCTTGCCGTTGGTCGCATCCAGGGCGAAGAAGTGTCCTTCGGGATCCCCGGAGAAAATCAAATCGCCGCCCGTTGCAAGCGTCGAGGCCAGGATTGGATATTTTGAACGATAAGACCACTGCCGCTTCCCGCTGACCGGATCATAGGCGTCCAGGTGACCACCGGGGTCTCCGCTTGGAGGAGGCTTCATTGCGAATACACCTCCGAACGAGGGCGCGCCCTGACTCGCTTCTTCCTTTCGCACAGTTATGTCGTCGCAGTACTCCATGCCAACGGTATAGAAAAACCCCGTCTTGGGACTGAACGATCCGTGATTCCAGCTGCGGCCGCCGCTGACGCTGGGGCAGATCAGAGTTGGCTTTCCTTCGAGCGGCTCGTTCCTCCCTAGCAATCTACCCTTGTCATCTATGCCAGTGATCCAATTCAAGTTTTCCGTCAATCGCCAGGCGTTTATGAATTGCCCGTTGGTTCGGTCCAGCACCCAGGTGTAGCCGCCTTTGTTCGGATGTACCAGCAGTTTTCGCAGAACGCCGTCTATCGCTCGATCGATCAATACGCACTCATACGCGCTGTCCCAATCCCAGACATCATGCGGAATTTCCTGGTAGCTCCATTTGACTTCGCCGGTGTCCGCATCCAGAGCCACGACACAGTCGGTGTAGAGATTCGATCCCTCGCGGTTACCGCCGTAAAAATCGGCCGCCGGATTACCGATGCCCCAGTACACGAGGTTCAACGCGGGATCGAACGAACCAGTTAACCAGGTCGCTCCTCCGCCCAATTTCCAACGATCGGACTTCCAGGTTTCGTGGCCTTTCTCGCCTGGCCCGGGAATCGTCCAGAACCGCCATGCCCGCCTTCCGTTACTAGTAAAAAACGCATTGATATAACCGCGATGCGCGGAGTCACCCCCAGTTACGCCCACCAGCACTTTGTCCTTCACGACCAGCGGCGCGCCTGTGATGTTGCAGCCGCACTGCTGCATATCCTCAATGTCGATGTTCCAGACCTCTTTCCCGGTATGGCTATCCAAGGCAACGAGGTGATTGTCCAGCGTACCCATAAATACCAGTCCCGCCCCCAGCGCCACGCCGCGATTCACCGGGCCGTAAATCAGTCCCAGCGTCTTCGGCAAGTTGTAGTAGTAGTGCCACAACTCTTCTCCTGTGGCTGCGTCCAGCGCAAACACGCGATTGCCGGGTGACGAGATATACATGACGCCGTCCGCCACAAGCGGCGTGCAGGAGAAACCGCCTTCTGATTTGCCCGTCTGAAAGGCCCACACCGGCGCCAGGCGGCTCACGTTCTGGCGGTTGATCTGATCCAGGCTGCTGTATCGCCAGGCATTGTAAGCGCCGCCATAGGTAAGCCAGTTCTGGGGTTCTGATTGCGCATCAACTAAGCGCTGCGCGGTCACGCCCGTCTCTTGCGCTCTTACCGATCCCGTTAGAATGGCGGTCAGGCAGCCCAGGCCGAATACTCGCCTCAGCAGTTCACAGTTACGCATCGCTTCCTAGATTGCCATGGTCCTCGACGGGGTTCTACCTTAACCCGATATACAAGCACTACATTCGTTGGTTATAATTGGGCTATGGCCGCTAGAACCATCCCGCCCCCTGTCAAAATAGCCAAGACTCCTGAACCGCCGGTATTCCAGACGATCGCGGAGGAGCGTTTGCACATCAAACAACGGCTGGCCTCCGCCTTTCGCCTTTTCGCAAAATTTGGTTTCAGCGAAGGCGTTGCGGGGCACATCACGGCGCGTGATCCGGAACAACGGGATCACTTCTGGGTGAATCCGTTCGGCTTGCATTTTGCTCACATTCGAGTATCGGACCTGGTGTTGGTGAATGAGCATGGGGATGTAGTCGAAGGCGATCGGCCCATCAATGAGGCGGCCTTTGCGATCCACTCGCGTATCCACATGGCGCGGCCAGATGTGGTTGCGGCAGCACATGCGCATTCTCTGTACGGCAAGACCTGGTCTTCGCTTGGCCGCCTGCTCGACCCGCTCACACAGGATGCATGTGCGTTCTACGAGGATCACGGCCTGTTTGCGGATTACACCGGGGTTGTCTATGACACTTCGGAGGGAGATCGCATCGCGCAGGCTCTCGGCACGTACAAAGCCGCCATCCTGCAGAATCATGGCCTGCTTACAGTGGGTAGCACAGTGGACGAGGCGGCGTGGTTTTTCATCAGCATGGACCGCTGCTGCCAATCGCAATTGCTGGCAGAGGCGGCGGCCGGCAAGCCCATCCCGATTTCTCACGAAAGCGCCGTTGTCGCCCAGCAACAAGTCGGAAATGCGCGCGTTGGCTGGTTCCAATATCAGCCGCTATGGGATCTGATCTCGCGGGAACAGCCGGATCTGTTCGACTGACCGCGGCCGTTCGATCTGATGGCGAAGCGTGGCGTTATCCAAGCAGCCTCAATGCTGCTGCTGGCACTGCTGGCTGTGAGTTGCGGCCGCCGGGACCGCGACATCTTGCGCATCGGCGTGAGTCCTGTTCCGCACGGCGAAATTCTCGAACAGGTCGTCGGGCCACTGCGGGCTAAGGGCGTTGCGATCCAAATTGTCAGTTTCAACGACTACATTCAGCCTAATCTCGCTCTCGCCTCTGGCGAACTGGATGCTAACTTCTATCAACACATTCCGTTCATGGAGCAGTTCAATCGCGACCATGGGACGCACTTTGTTCCGGTGACAAAAGTATTCATCGCGCCACTCGCGCTATACGCCGGGCGTGTCAAATCACTGCATGCTCTTCCGGATCAAGCGATCGTGACCATCCCGAACGATCCGGTAAACGCGGGCCGTTCCCTGCTGCTGCTCGAGTCCGCGCGGCTGCTTACCCTGAAGCCGGGGAATCCCGCACAGCTAACGCCGCAAGACATTGCCGAGAATCCGCACCACCTGCAGATTCGCGAATTGGAATCCGCGCAAGTGGTCCGGGCGCTCCCGGATACCGACATTGCCGCGGTGAATACAAACTACGCCTTGCCCGCTGGCTTGAATCCGGTGAAGGATTCGCTGTTCCGCGAGGATGCCCGTTCGCCGTACGTGAACGTGCTGGCCGTCAATGCGGGGCGAGAGCACGAGCCGAAAATTCTGGCGGTAGCGCGAGCCTTGAACGCGCCGGAAATCCGCACCTTTATCGAAGAAAAGTACAAAGGCTCGGTGGTGCCCGCGTTTTGACTGCTCTATCACAAGATCGAACTGAAGCGCCGGCGATCGCGATTGAGTCGCTGCACAAGCGATTCCGTCAAAAGGACAACTGGGTGGAAGCGCTCTCCGGCGTTAGCCTTACCGTTGCGCCAAGCCTGATTCAGGGCATTATCGGATTCAGCGGAGCAGGGAAGAGCACGCTCTTGCGCTGCATCACGCGGCTGGAAGAGCCGGATGAAGGCCGGGTCATGATCGACGGTCTCGATCTTGCGCATCTGCATGGCGCTGAGTTGCGCGCGGCCCGGCGCAGACTCGGGGTAGTGTTTCAGCAGCTTTATTTGCTGCGCTCACGCACCACTGCTGGTAACATCGCGTTGCCGTTGGAACTTGCCGGTGCTCCTTCTAGCCGTATACGCGAACGTGTTCAAGAATTGCTCACATGGTTCGGGTTAGAAGATAAAGCGGCTCAGTACCCGGCACAGCTTTCCGGTGGGCAGCGTCAGAGGGTTGCCATCGCCAGGGCGCTTTGTTTGAATCCAACGGTCCTGCTGACGGATGAACCGACGTCTGCGCTCGACCCGGAGACCACCGCATCGGTGCTGGAAATTCTCCGGCGCGTTCGAGACGAATTGAAAGTAACCATTGTCCTGATTACGCATGAACTGGATGCGGTGCGGGCCCTTTGCGACCGTGTGGCAGTACTGGAAAATGGCCGTATCGTGGAAGAGGAAACGGTACAGGAACTTCTGCACCGGCCCGTCAGCGCTGCCGCCAGACGCCTGATCGGCTCCCACAGAAATGCGGACGCGCTGGCTGCGGTGTCCTTATGAACGAATTAGCCGGACTGCTCTGGCAGTCAACTCTTGAAACGCTCTACATGGTGGCGGTGGCGGCGGTGCTGAGCGCGTGCGGAGGTTTGGGACTCGGCCTCTTGCTGGTCATTACCGCTCCAGATGGAATTCTGGCCACCCCTTGGCTGAATCGCGCGCTCGAAGTTCTCACCAATATTGCGCGCAGTATTCCGTTTATCATTCTGCTGGTCGCGATTGTTCCGTTGACCCGCTTTGTAGTCGGCACTTCCATCGGCACCGATGCCGCGATTGTGCCTTTAGTTGTGGGCGCGATTCCGTATGTTGCACGGTTGATTGAGACCGCGCTGCGGGAGGTAGATCCTGGGACCATCGAAGCCGTGTCCACGCTCGGTGCGACGCCTTGGCAGATCGTGTATAAGGCCTATCTACCGGAGGCGCTTCCGGCACTGATCCGCTCGGTGACGATTATGAGTTTGACCCTCGTCAGCTACTCCGCCATGGCCGGCGCCGTTGGCGGCGGAGGACTGGGCGATTTGGCCATTCGCTACGGCTATCAAAGATTCCGGCCGGATGTGACGCTAAGCACCGTGGTGGTTCTGGTTGTTATCGTGCAGGCCTTACAGTTCGCCGGCAACAGGTTAGCCAGGAAGTTCGATCATCGCTAGTCTATGAAAAGACTCGCGCAAAACGGGCCCGGGTCGAGCGTGCCGCCCGAAGAACGTGCGAGTTTCTGTATACTGCCCGGCGGCGCGCAGCCGGACCCTTTGCGCTCTCCAGAAAGTCATTTCAATGTTTAATATCTCCCGAAGACGTTTTATCGAGTCCACCGCCGGCGCCGCTGCCGCGCTTGCTCTTCCAACGCGGTCAAGTGGTCAGCGACCAACCGCGATCAAGCCACCGCTCTCAACCTTCGAATACTCGGAAGTCCAGCTGCTAGATGGTCCTTTGAAGCAGCAGTTCGATCAGAACCATGAATTTTTCCTCAACCTGAGCGAAGACCGAGTGCTGAAGATCTTCCGGCAGCGCGCCGGCTTACCCGCCCCGGGAGAATGGATGAGCGTCTGGTACGACGAGTTTTGTCCGGGCGCTCATTATGGACAGTACGTCTCCGCGCTCGCCCGCTTCTATGCTGCAACCGGATCGGAGGAAACCAAGGCCAAAGTTGGAAGACTGGTCCGCGGCTATGCACAGACTCTCGACCCCTCGGGGAAGATCTTTGCCGATCTCCGCTATCCCGGTTACACCTACGACAAGCTCGTGCTGATGCTCATCGACGCACATTCTTACACCGGTGAGCAGGATGCGGCGGCCATTCTCAAGACCACTACCAGCGCCGCGAAACCGCACATGGCGGAGAAGGCTTTGACACCGGAGGAAATGCGCCGGCGGCCCCACAAGGATGAATCGTATCTGTGGGACGAGACTTATACAATGGCCGAGAATCTCTTTCTCGCCTCCGAACGTCTGAACGATCCCGAATACTTCGACATGGGTAAGCGCTACCTGCTGGACGAGGGGTTCTTCGATCCGCTATCGCAGGGCGGGGATCCGCTCCCCGGTCTTCACGCCTACAGTCACATGAACGCCCTCAGCTCCGGCGTGCAAGGTTACTTGAAGCTTGGTGACGAGAAGTATTTCCGGGCGGTCTCAAATGCCACCGAGCTCATCTGGAAAGATCAGAGCTATGCCACAGGAGGCTGGGGTCCCAATGAGGCGTTCGTTCGTCCTGGCAACGGCGAGCTCGGCAAGAGCCTCAACACAACTCACCGCAGCTTTGAGACACCTTGCGGCGCTTACGCCCATTTCAAGCTGATGCGTTACATGACCGCCATCACGAAGGACTCGCGTTATGGCGACAGTCTCGAAAAGGTTTTGTATAACACCGTGCTCGGCGCCACGCCGATCCAGCAGGATGGTTCGAGCTTCTACTATTCCGACTACCACGACTCCGGATTCAAGGCGCACAATCGCGTTATGCCGGATTCCCGCTACAACTGGGATCGGGACGGTCGCTGGCCCTGCTGTTCAGGCACGCTGCCCCAGATCTCAGCCGACTATGTCATCAGTGGGTATCTAAAGAGTTCCGACGGTGTGTACGTCAATCTGTACGTGCCATCCCGGTTGACATGGAACCGCGAGGGAGCGCGCTGCACCCTCACGCAGCGAACCTCCTATCCTACGGAGAATCTGGTGACCTTCGATTTCGAGACTTCGTCACCGCGTTCGTTCGCGCTCTACTTGCGCGTTCCCGCCTGGGCCGGCCCCCACACTTCTGCCTCCATCAATGGCAAACGCATTCAAGGATCGCTACCAGCTGGAAGTTTCTATCGGATTCAGCGTACGTGGAAAACTGGCGACAAGCTCGAGTTCGAGATCGATCAGCGCATCCGCACCGAAGCGGTGGACGCGCAAACGCCAGATCGGGTGGCCGTCCTCCGCGGCCCGCAAGTGCTGTTTGCTCTTACCGGCGCTCCTCCGGAAATCACGCGCAAGCAAGCCGAGTCCATCCAGGTCAGCGCCGCAGAAAACGACACCTGGAAATACGCGCACAAGGACCAGACGATTCCGTTGCGGCCTTTCTGGCGGATCAACGATGAGGTCTATCAGACGTATTGGAAGATCACGGCCTGAGGGATACTATTTCCGCAACTCGTCGCGAGTTCTTATCGACGCTGCTATCCGCACCGGTCGGAAGCCTTCAACCTGGCGGTAGGAGTCATGAGCGACACGACTTCGAGGCAGTCCGAGACCAGATCCTGCAAGCGATTGCACAAGGTGCGGCTACTGGAGTTGCTGTTGCGGTGTCACAAGGCGGAAGGATCGTTTGGGAAGAGGGATTCGGCTGGGCGAACCGCAAGGCTGGTCTGAAGGTAACACCCCGTACTCCGTTCAGCCTGGCATCCCTTACCAAACCGTTCACTGCGACAACGCTCATGACTCTCGTCGCCAACGGCAAAGTCTCTTTGGACGGTCCTGCGAACAAATACCTTGCGAACAGCAGGATCGAAAGTCTCGATGGGAACGCTGATGCAGTAACCGTAAGGCAACTGGGTGCGCATGTCAGCGGACTTCCAACGATGTTCGAAGGCTATGACAGGCACGAATTCAAACTAGCCCTGAGCCCAGAGAGGCTTCTCAGGGATTATGGGAGGCTCGCTTACCCGCCCGGTTCCTGTTACGAGTACAGCAACATCGGTTTCGCAGCATTGGGCGTCATTGCGGAGAGGCTTACGGGACGTGACCTGGGAACTCTCCTGACGGAGAGGGTTCTCACGCCTCTCGGCCTTCTCGACAGCTTCTTTGACACCGACGTCGCGCGGCTTTCAACGGGCGCGGCGCGATATGATCCTTCAGGAAATCAAATCCCCTACTACACAACGTCGACCCCCGCATCGGGAGAGCTATATGCCAGCGCTCACGACCTCGCGCGCTTTGCGATGTTCAACATGAAAAATCGCGTGCCGGGCCAGCAGCGGATTTTGGACGACCGATGGATCGACGAACTTCACAAACCGGTCTTCATGGGACCAACCGGGGTTGCGACGACCTTCGGATGGTCAACAGGGCGTCTTCAGTCCGGCCTTCCGATCGTGTCTAAGAACGGCGGCCAGCCTGGAGTCGCCACCATCCTTCATATGGTCCCTTCGGAGAACCTCGCGTGCCTGGTGTTGACGAACCGATCCGATGGGAGAAAGCTGGCATCCAGTGTGTGTAACCAGGTACTCGCCACGTACCTGAGTGAATGGCAGCCGCCGGAGGAGGGGAGCGGACCTGCGAACTCTCCGTTCGTAATGACGCCTGGCTTCAGCGGCCTGTGGCAGGGAACTCTCAGAAATGGCGGCGCGAAGATGCAGGTCAGGCTGAGTATAGAATCGAGCGACTCGGCGACGTTGGCGCTCGGGGACAAATCAGCCGAGAGAATTACCGGGATGCAATCGGAAGGAGAAGCCTTCACGGGTGTGTCCGCAGGTTTGATTGACTCTCCCGATGCGATGCGCACCGGAGCGAGAACGCTGAAGATCAAACTGATTCCGCATGAGGGAAAGCTGGTGGGCAGAGTCCTCGCAACGGAAGGCGACCCCAACTTTAAGAACGTGATGCTGCCCTACGTGCTCACTTTGAACCGCGCACCTGACTAGCATAAGCGCTGAGCGCGTTGCCATCGAGCTCCCAAACTCAAAGGTTGTCACGACTAGCTGCCGCATCACTGAGGTGCTGAAACGCTCCATCTCCTCGAGTTGCCCTGCGAAGCGCTGTGAATCGATCACCTGCCGCGGCCAAAACTCGCTGAGGTCATTGCCAAACTCGCACCACCCCTCCTCGACCCTGCTTCGCCTTGCCTTCGGTCGTCTGACCTTTGCCATCGAATCCCGTTGTCAGGAGGGACGGCTGGTTGCCTAAACTTGACTCATTGCTAACAGAATTCTTAAGACAAAGATTTTAGATTGATGTTGCGCTTCCAAGCTCTATTTTGGGGCGTTCTTTTTGGGGAAATTGGCCGCAAGGTAATCGATGATCTGATTAAATTCATCATCGGTTCCATTGGCGCCTTTGTTGGCCATGTCGCCGACTATCTGCTCCCAACCCTCTTTGGTCTCTCCGCGCCCGGCAACGATTTCGGGAGCATGACATCCGCTACAGACTTTTTGCATAGTCGCTTTCCCAGGACCGTCCGGTAGCTGTGCGCCATTGGTCCGGGCCAACGCGATCCCGCAGCAAACCAGAGAAATGGTCGTCGAAAAACCAAATACCAGCCTCTTTCTCACACCTTCATTATGCCGAAGGGCGATCGGATTTCTCATCAGAGCTGTGAAATAATGCCTCTTCGGAGACTAAATGAAACGCCGAAAATTTGTTCAAGGCTTACTTGCGGCTCCCACTGTCCCAGCAGTGTTGGGAGCCGCTCAAGCGCCGCCTCCGGTGGCTCCCGCACAGCAGCAACAACCGCAGCCGCAAGCAAACACGCCGGCGCGTCAGGAGCCTCGCCAGCCGCCTGCTGTACCCAACCTGGAACTCACAGCCGTCGATAAATCGGCCGAGCCTGCGCCACATTACTTTGATCCTGTGCGCTTCGCCACGCTCCAGAAGCTCGGCGCTATCCTGGTGCCGCCTTTGAAAAATAATCCGGGAGCCATTGAAGCGCAGGCCCCGGAGTTTCTCGACTTTTTGATCAGTGTTTCCCCCGCGGCTCGACAGCGAACTTACAACTTCGGATTAGATCAACTGGAAGCGCGCGCCAAAGAGAAATTCCAAAAGTCGTTTTGCGACATTGAGCCCGCTCAGGCGAATGCGATCGTCCAGCCGTTAATGGTCGCGCGGCCCTGGCCGGAGGACTTGCCGAGCGATCCACTGCAAGGATTCATGGCTCAGGTTCATGAAGACCTTCGAAACGCCACCCAGAACTCGCGCGAATGGGCGGATGCCATTGAGAAATCCGGACATCACTTCACGCGAGGCTACCGCGGCACTGGATATTACTGGTTTCCAATCGACCCCATCAGTCAAAGCTAAA
>CBAAAA010000133.1:0-10356 GCA_964658695.1 uncultured Solirubrobacteraceae bacterium
TCCCCCACTAGAACCTGAATCTAGCGCGTCTGCCAATTCCGCCACATCCGCAAGGTAGGTGACGCCCACCATTGTGCCACACTGCTCAATGACGATCGGGTGACTCCGGGCGCTGCTACACTCGCTGAAAAGACCCCTCATCGATGGCTCTCGAGATACGGCAGCTGAAGCACCACAACGAGTTCGCCCACGCGGTTCGATTACAGAAGGAAATCTGGGGTTTCCAGGACGTGGAACTCCTCCCGCTCCGGCTGTTTGTGGTCGCCAGCAAGATCGGCGGTCAAGTCCTTGGAGCGTTTGACGGAGCTCAAATGGTCGCCTTCTGCCTGTGCATCCCCGGCTTAAAAGGCGGAGCGAAGGCCTACCTGCACAGCCACATGTTGGGTGTCCTGCCGGCTTACCGAAACACCGGTCTGGGCCGCCAGATGAAATGGAAGCAGCGCGAGTTCGCCCTTGCGGAAGGGATCGACCTCATCGAATGGACCTTTGACCCACTGGAAATTAAGAACGCCTTTTTCAATATCGAGCGCCTTGGGGCCATCGTCCGGCGCTATGTTCACAATCAATATGGAACTACCACCAGTCACTTGCATGGTGGTCTCCCGACCGATCGCTTGACCGCTGAATGGTGGATCGCCTCCCCACGGGTTCAAGCCTTTCACGACGGCACATCTGTTCAAAGGCCCACCGCGTCACAGCGCATCCCCATTCCGGGCGAAATCGATGAAATGCGCCAGAACGACCGCCACAAAGCCCGTGAGATACAGTCCGAAATTGCCAATCAGTTCGACGCGCACTTCCGTGCCAAACTCGCGGTGATTGGATTCGAAAAAACAAAAGACTCGGGAACCTACCTGTTGGGCGAATGGGAATCAAAGTAGACCAAATCATACTGCGGCAGATTCGTATGCCGCTCGTTCACTTCTTCGAGACCAGCTTCGGCCGGACCTATGACCGTGACATCATCCTGGTCGAAGTGGTTTCTGGAGGAGTCTCTGGCTGGGGTGAAGTGACCGCCGGAGAGAATCCCTTCTACAACGAAGAGTGGACCGGCTCGGTATGGCCTCTCTTAATCGACTACATCTGTCCACGCATTCTGAATGTAAGCCTTGACTCAGCCGCGTCTGTTGGCGAACGCACCTCACACATAAGGGGCCACAACATGACGCGCGGCGGAGTTGAGGCGGCCGTCTGGGATCTTCAGGCCAGACTCGAAGGCCAGCCACTCTGGAACATCATCGGAGGAGGCGCCCGCAAGGAAATCCCCTGCGGTGTTTCGATCGGCATTCAGGACAGTGTCGAACAGCTGCTCGCTAAGATCGATACCGAACTAAAGGCCGGCTATCAGAGAATCAAAATGAAAATCAAGCCGGGATGGGATGTTGATGTCATCCGGCAGGTCCGCGAAACTTTTCCCGCTGTCAAGCTGATGGCCGACGCTAACTCCGCTTACACGCTGGCCGACATCGATCACTTGAGAAAGCTGGACGAGTTCTACCTCATGATGATTGAACAACCTCTTGCGCACGACGACATCATCGACCACGCCGTTTTACAGCGCGCACTCCAAACACCCATCTGCCTCGATGAATGCATCCGCTCGGCTCATCATGCGGAACAGGCCATCCGCCTGCAGGCGGGACGCATCATAAATATCAAACTTGGACGTGTCGGCGGCTTTGCGGAAGCAAAACGGGTCCACGATATTTGTCAGGCCAACTCGATTCCGGTTTGGTGCGGTGGGATGCTCGAATCGGGCATCGGACGGGCTCACAACATCGCGCTTTCTACTCTGCCGAACTTCGTGCTTCCCGGCGACGTCTCTGCCAGCAAACGATACTGGAAGCGCGATATCGTCAGCCCTCCGGTTGAGGTGACTGCCAGCGGCGCTATTCTCGTCCCGGATGCTCCCGGTTTCGGCTATGAGATCGACGGCGGGTACCTGGAGAGTCTCGTCATCCGCAGAGAGTCGCTGTATTGAAAAAGCCGCAAGGAGCCGCAAAAGTTTATGCTGAATCAAACTGTCTTTCGTGAACGGGACATCTGCGGGCTTGCGGACTCGGATCTGGCCGACGAAGATGTTGAGATCCTTGGCAAGGCCTTGGCCAGCTACCTCATTCGCTACAGCGGACGTACGATTTGCGTCGGCCGAGACTCCCGCAAGAGCAGCACCCGCTTGCATGCCGCCCTTCTGAAAGGCCTCAAGAGCGCCGGCGCCCGCGTGCTCGACATTGACGAAGTGCCGCCGCCTGTCCTCTACTTCTCCGCAATCCATCTAAGCGCCGACGCTGCGATCATGATCACTGGCGGTGACGAGACGCCGGAACACAACGGTTTCAAAGTCGTATGCGGCGCCAGCTTTCTCTTCGGCCGCGCCCTCCAGGACATCTACAAACTGATGACCGCCGGGGACTTTGAAGGGGACCAGGGCCATATTGAGCAGGTTGATGGCTTGGCTCCTTACATCCAACAGCTAGTGTCTCAGTTCCAGTTCTCGAGCGAAGCGCGCATCTTTCTCGAACCGGGAACTACTATCGGAAAGCCACTCCTCCAGCAACTCTTCGGAGAACTGAAGGTCTCGCTCGCTAAGAAAAATGAAGCTGTTGTCAGCATTGCAATCAGCGACGGAGCCGACCGCCTGAAGGTCATGGACGAAAAAGGAAAGCCGGTCCCGCCCGAAATGCTATTGCTGCTATTCGGCCGCGAAATCCTCACTCGCAAGCCTGAGTCGGTTCTGCTCTACGATGAACAATTTCCCGATTCGATTGTTTTGAAACTGATTGAGCTGGGCGGAAAGCCTGTCGCAATCACACCATCTGAGCCATCTGTTCAAGCCCGGCTCAAACAGGAGCATGCGGAGCTCAGCGTTCAAGCTTCCGGCGAAATCGTTTTCGCGGACCGATATTACGGATTCGAGGACGCTATCTACGCCAGTTGCCGTCTGCTTGAAATTGCCGTCAGTATCGACGATTCTCTATCTGCCGAAGTGCGGGATCTCGCTCAAGATTCAAAGCCGGCGGCCTGACCTTCATTTTGCTTTAATTCTTCGGTCCAATGCGTTCCGTGCGGCCCGCCAGCGGCTTCACGGTAGGCCCTCCGCAAACGCCCACTCCCGTGTTGAGAAGCGCATTTAGCAACTGCAGCAGTACTGCGTAAACCACCTGTTCATTCACTGGCTGCCGGCCCGGCATGCGGAAGGTTCCTGGCAGCTCTTTGGCAATCTGCAGGCGTATCGCATGAGGAAGCGCCCGCCCCGTGCGATCCCGTTGATTGGCCAGTGAAAGGGGTGTTTGCAGGACACTTCCCGAAGACCCGTCAACGTAAAACTGACAGCGGGAAAACCACCCCAGGTTTCCGGGATCCGCCGCATCGAACAGCAGCAAAGGAGCTTGTCTTTCATTGGCCGACAAATCCAACGACAGAACACGCTGCTGATCGTCTACCTTAAACTCAAATCCCGCCTGGCGCGCGATGTTACCCACGAACTCCGGGTCGAGTTCCAAAAGGAGATATTTATTCGGACCAGCCTCCAAGACCTGCATCGGTAACCTACATTCTATCCGGCGACTGCCAGGTGCGAATTGGCCGCATTCAAAATCGCGTCCACCGCCATCTTTGTGATATCGCCCTTCAACACTTCGATTCGCGCCAGCCCGATCTGCGCGAAAATCGGAAAACCTCTCCGTGACCTACATGCAGGCTCGAATCGCCTCTAGAAAGTGATCGACGCGCTCATCCGTTGCTAGCGGACCCATCGTCCCGATGCGCAGAATCTTGCCCGCCAATCGCCCCAGCCCGGAATGCACCTCAATATCGTAGTTGTCGAACAGCCTCTGTCGCACTGCCGCTTCGTCCACACCCGGCGGAGGAGTCACTGTCGTGAGATGCCATATCCGATCTTCTGGCTTAGCGACCAGCGGCTCGAATCCCAGCGCTACCAGACCGCGCGTCAGTCGTTCGCCGGCGCGTTTGTGGCGCTCCAGTCGAGCCTCCAAGCCCTCCTCCTGAATCACCCCGAGCGCTTCATGCATGGCATAGTACAGCGGAGGTGATGGCGTGTGATGGTACGCATGGGGCGGGTCAAAATATTTTATAAGCAGCTTTAGATCCAGATACCAGCCTGCTGGTTCGTCCGCCTGCCGATTCATCCACTCCACTGCGCGGGGCGAAACAGAAATCGGCGAAAGACCCGCCGGGCAGCTTAGCCCCTTTTGCGAGCAGCTGAACGCCACGTCGATCCCGACACTGTCCAGTTCCACCGGCATCGCTCCCAGAGACGTAACGGTATCCGCAATCACCAGTGCTCCGCGATTCCTCGCCGCACTCGCGACCCACTTTCCAGATTGGTAAGCTCCCGTAGACGTCTCGGCCTGAACAAAGGAGACCACGTCCGGCTTTTCGCGCTCAATGAACTCCTCGGCTTCCGCCGCTGAGAATACATCGCCCCACGGCTTCTCACACCGAACCACCTGAGCGCCATAACGACCAGCCATAATCGCGAATCGATCCGCGAAATGTCCCGCCGCGAACACGCCCACCTTCATGCCCGGCTTGATGAAGTTCAGAACCGCCGTCTCCATCGCCCCGCTGCCGGACGCCGGTATCGTAATCGTCATCGGATTACCCGTACCGAAGACTTGTCGAAGGCCGGAGCGAACTTCATCGATAAGGCGTAGAAACTCCGGATCCCGAATCCCAAGCACCGGGAGGCTCATCGCCGCCAGCGCACGAGGCTCGGCCATTGAAGGCCCAGGCCCATACAAGAGGCGTGCGGGAACGGAGAGTGCCTTGATCGCTGTGGACAACATCCTTCCAAAGTATCAGGGGTTCCGGCGAATGGCGCAGAACAGCGGATGCCCGCCAACCCGGCGCCGGTGGATGCAAAGGAGCCCGGATGAATATCAGTGATTTGGGCCTTTGCCTCAACGGCCCACCATCTGCTGCAGATGCGCCGGGTATCTTGCGCCCTGGATGGTAATCGTCGAAACAACGTCGTCGATGCTGCTGAGATCTTCGCCGCTGAGTTGCAATTGCGCGGCTCCGATGTTCTCCTCGAGCCGATGAAGCTTTGTCGTTCCCGGAATCGGCACGATCCATGGCTTCTGAGCGAGCAACCAGGCGAGTGCGACTTGGGCCGGGGTGGCTTGCTTGCGCGTGGCTATTTCTCCCAACAAATTCACGACCGCCTGATTCGCTTTCCGTGCCTCCGGCGTGAAACGAGGAACGATATTACGGAAATCGGTACGGTCGAACTCGGTGTTCTCGTCGATCGCACCCGTCAGGAAACCTTTTCCAAGAGGGCTGAATGGCACAAAGCCAATTCCCAGAGCTTCCAGGGTGGGCAGGATCTCCTGCTCCGGCTCGCGCCACCAAAGGGAATATTCGCTCTGCAGAGCTGCGACGGGCTGAACCGCGTGCGCACGGCGGATGCTTTCAACTCCCGCCTCTGACAGGCCGAAGTGCTTTACTTTGCCCTGCTCAATCAGCTCCTTGACCGTGCCGGCAACCTCTTCCATCGGCACGTTCGGATCTACCCGGTGCTGATAAAACAAGTCGATCGCATCAGTTCGCAACCGCTTTAATGACTCGTCAGCGACTTGGCGGATTCGCTCGGGACAGCTATTCAAGCCTTTCTGCGGGCTTCCCTCCTCGAAGCCGAACTTAGTTGCAATCACTACTTCTTTGCGAAAGGGTTCGATTGCCTCTCCGACGAGTTCTTCGTTCTTGAAGGGACCATACGCCTCGGCCGTATCGAAGAATGTGACGCCCCGCTCGAAAGCAGTCCGGATGAGCGTAATTGCCTGCTGCTTTTCGGTTTCGGGGCCGTATCCGAAACTCAAACCCATGCAGCCTAATCCAAGAGCTGAAACTTCCAGGCCGCTTTTGCCCAGTGTGCGCTTTTGCATTGTTGTTCCTTTTCATGAGCTCTTACTAAGCTCACTTCAAGTCTAGGTTCGCCGAGGTTATGAGTCTAGGGGCTCACATTTCAAAGAGTGATGCATATAATTCGTGAATCATTCGCAGTGATCTGAGTCAGCTTACCGCCTTCGTAACAGTTGCGGAAGAGAGAAGCTTTACGCGGGCCGCCGCACGGCCTGGGATCTCGCAGTCTGCACTGAGCCACAGCATGAGCGGTCTGGAAAAGAGATTAGGCATCCAATAGACGGACTGATGGTGCGCATCGAATGCCTGTTCCGCGGCCGGGCCCTGTATTAAGATACAGACGCTTGAAAATCCGCGTTTCGCAAATACGTTGCCCTAACACACCGGTCAGCCATGAGCCTGGATAGCTCCGTCGAGGAGTCGAGTGAGTTAGACCAGGCCGAGAAGGTTCAGGTTTACTACCGGGATCGCTTTTCAACCGTACAAACTGTTTTGAGCGCTACCATTGAGTTATGAAGCGACCGTGGGTTGTCCTTTTTGCGGTCCTTCTCTTCGCTATCCTCGCCACCACCGACTACCTCGGTTACCGAACTGTCCGGTCCATGAACAGCCGCATCGGCGGTCTCGAAAAGCAGGTCGATGAAGTCACTCGCCTCGCTTACCAGGAGTCTTCCGCGGCCAACGCCGCCAGTCAACGTGCCGATGAAGCCGCCGCCCACGCCCGCGACGCCGCCGGAGCTCGCCAGCAGGCCGAACAGCTCAAATCCGAAGCCGAGCACCAGAAACAGCAGGCCATAGAAGGGCGCGACGATGCCGTCATGGCCGCTGCCCACGCCAGTTCTCAAGTCCGCGAAGCCGAACAGAAAATCGCCAGCATGCGAGAGGAGCGTGACGAAGAACTCAATCGCATGCAGGAGGCTCTCAATCGCGTCGTCGAGACTCGCCGGACCTCCACCGGCATGCTCATCGTCCTTCCCGAATCCACCTTCCGTTTCGAATTCGACAAAGCCGATCTGAACCAGAAAAACCGCGAACTTCTCGCTCGGATCGCCGGCATTCTTCTGGTCTCAAAAGGCTACGGCTTATCGGTATTCGGCTACACCGACGATGTAGGCTCTGACGAATACAATCAGGAGCTCTCGTTGCGCCGCGCTAAAGCGGTCGAAGCATATCTGGTTCAGTCCGGCATCCGGTCATCCATCATCAACGTCAAAGGCTACGGCAAGTCGAGCCCATCCGACCGGGGCAACACCGCCGAAGCTCGCGCCAGGAACCGGCGTGTGGAAATTGCTGTTACCGACAGTTCCATTCGCTACGGAGGTTAACCATTGGTGCGCGTGGCCCTCATCCCTTGGTGCGCAACGGTCTTTGTGGCTGCCGGTTTCGCCCAGGCTCCCGGCGAGTATTCGCTCCACGCCGAATCAACGCTGGTAGTGATCCCCGTCACGGTAAGTGACGCCTCCAACCGCTTCGTACTCGGCCTTGAAAAAGGCGACTTCAAACTTCTGGAAGACGGAGTGCCGCAGAAGATCACTCAGTTCGCCGGAGAAGACGCGCCGCTTTCTGTCGGCCTCCTGGTCGATACCAGCGGCAGCATGGGTGACAAGCTCGAAACCTCTCGCAAAGCAGTGGCGGAGTTCCTGCGCACCATGAACTCCGGCGACGAAGCCTTCCTTGTCGAGTTCAGTGACAAAGCTCAAATTGTAGCCGGCTTCTCACCGAAGACCGCGGATATTGAGGACAAGCTGGTGAACATCGAATCGCAAGGACTTACTGCGATGCTCGATGCCGTTCACCTCGGCCTCACTGAAATGAAGAAGGCCAAGAACCCGCGGAAAGCTCTGATCATCATCTCCGACGGTGGCGATAACAACAGCACTT
Source organism: uncultured Solirubrobacteraceae bacterium (assembly GCA_964658695.1). Taxonomy (GTDB): domain Bacteria; phylum Acidobacteriota; class Terriglobia; order Bryobacterales; family Bryobacteraceae; genus Bog-105. The sequence goes on from CBAAAA010000133.1 coordinate 7,765, forward strand.
ACACGTCTGCTCAAATCACAGACTTGGTCCGTCAGGCGGATGTGCAAGTCTATTCCATGGGCGTCTTTGATGTAATGCCCGCTTTGCTTCGAACTCCGGCGGAGGTGAACGGCCCCAAACTCCTCTCCCAACTCTCGCAGCAAACGGGAGGGCGAGCCTTCTCCGCCACTTCGACCAGCGATCTCCCAAACGTCGCCCGCCGAATCGGCATCGAGCTTCGTAACCAATACATCCTTGCCTACGCGCCTGGCAATAGCGCGCATGATGGCAAGTTCCGGAAAGTTGAAGTCGTGCTCGCCCCTCCGGCGGGACTCGGCGGACTTAAGACACGCTGGCGTCTTGGTTATTACGCTCCAACCGAATAAGTTGATTACCGATGTCCCACAGCGTGAATTCCGCCGGACGGTCTAGCCACAACCGAGGGATGTGCGGTGGGAACATGCACGCCCGCTACAGGCCTGACTGGTTGTAGACCGACCGGGTAACGCCGGCCCCCAACGATAGTCGAGAGACCCGGAGGATAGGAGCGAATCGGATAGACCGGGCGTGGAGAGGGGCGCGGCCAGCGTCCATACACCGGAACGAACACAGTCGTGATGAGCGGATAGCCAGCGTATGGCACGCCGAGATATGGCGTCCAAGTGGAGTAAAATCCGCCGTTTAAAGCAAGAGGACCGCCTCCGATCATCGGCGGATAGTTTTGCGTCCCAATGCCCGGCATCCCGAGACTCGGCACCCCTACTCCCGGCATTCCTCCAAGCCCCGGATCCACCCCAAGAGCCCCCGCATACGAGTCGGTTGGCAGGTCTCCTGGGTCTCCAGCACTCGCTGCCGCGGCCGCGTTATCCGCCGAGATCGTCTCGCTCCGCGTGCGCGCCCATTCAGTGAACCCATCCACCAGGCCATCGCCGTACTTCTCCGTCTTCAGTCCAACGTCGAGGAAATACTGGTGCTCATCGTCAATCTTCGCTGGGGTCGGCCCGTCGCCCGCGATCTCGGCGATGCCCGAGTAAGGCTGCAAGACGCCCGGTTCTGTGTTGATCCGATAGATCCCGCGTTCCGGAAAGCGGATCTGGTAGGCCTTATAAAGCACAACCACTCCCTCGGTCTTCGCGGCATCACTTGAATCCACAATCGCCGATCCTGTCAACAGTTCGACCCTTGTGTCCACCAGGCTGGTGCTCAACATCTTGAACGAACTGTTCTCGTCCACTCTTAGGAAAACGCCTGGAGTGAGCAACACCTCGGCCCGGCCTTTGTCCGTCCTCAAAACGGAGCCGTCGTGCAAGGCGGGGAAAACGCCCGGCTTCTGTGTGACCGGCTGATCGTCGGAGAAGATCTCACCTTCAGAGAAATTCAACACCCCTGAATGTGTCGAGACTACCGCCTGCGGATAAACCGCGCCAGTCATCAACAACACCAAACCGGCAAACCACAATCGGCGCATGACCAACCCCATTTGCTGCTGTCGCAGCCTAAGCCCAGCTGAATCCGTTTCTGGTTAACGGCAGCTCGCGAACTCGCGTTCCTGTTGCCGCAAAGATTGCATTACAAACCGCTGGCAGAGTCGGAGGCAAGGCCGGTTCCCCTAAACCCGTCGGCGGATTGTCACTCTTCACAAAATGCACTTCCACCCGCGGCGCATTGCGCATCGCGGTCAGGCGGAAGTCGTTGAAGTTCTGCTGCACCACCCGCCCCCTCTCCAGCGTGATTTCCTGGGCCATCAACTCCCCAAGTCCATCGATCACCGCCCCCTGGCCCTGCGCCTCCGCGCCGCTCGGATTGATGATCTGGCTCCCAACATCGCCACACACCCATACCTTGTTTACTCTAACCTGCTTTTGAGGCGAGACGCTGACCTCAGCAACGTGCGCGAAGTACCCTTGGAAGCTGTAGTGGAACGCAACTCCCATTCCGGCGCCTTTTGGCAGCGTGCGTTTTCCCCAGCCCGACACTTCAGCTGCCTTCTCAAGCACGCTTCGCATTCGCACCACATCATAAGAGACATGCTGCGCGCTGGTCTTGCCCTGTCCCGGCTCATTCTCGACCTTGGGTTTGGCAGCCGCCGCAACTTTATCCTTGCCAGGCTCGCCAAGCAATTCCATTCGGAACGCTAGCGGATCTTTCCCCGCCGCGTGCGCCAGTTCGTCGATGAAGGACTGGAACACGAAAGCCTGCGCATTCGCCCCCGGTGCGCGTAAGGCGCCGGTTTTCAGCATCAATGGCATTACCGAAGAGTATGCGGCGTAATTCGGTACGAATCCGGAAGGAAACTCCGTCGGCGCCATGGCTGCCGAGGATGAATACTGATCGCCTTCCCCATAACTGATGAAGTGGTTGCGCCATGCCACGATCTTGCCTGACTGATCCACCGCGCCTTTCAGATAGTGGAACCCACCTGGCCGATAATAGTCGTGCATCATGTCGTCTTCGCGAGACCATACCAGCTTTACCGGGCCGCCGATCTTCTGCGCGATGTAAGAGACTTCGAGCATGTAATCGTTATTCAATCCACGCCCGAACGAACCGCCCGCCCGCAACAAATTGACCTTGATATCGCTCGGCTGAATCCCGAGTACCTTCGACACCAGC
>CBAAAA010000134.1:0-10340 GCA_964658695.1 uncultured Solirubrobacteraceae bacterium
GCAATCCTGCACATCCGGATGCGTGCGAATCAGGTCGGCGACCCGTTGCGGGTAAACGTTGATTCCGTTTACTTGTACGGCGCCATCGATGCGGCTTCCGATGTGAAAGGCGCGCCCGCTTACCCAGGTGAGTTCATCGGGAACCTGGACCAGGTTTAGTTCGGGGTCTTCGATCCCGGTTCGCCGAAGGAGCTTCGGATCCTGACGCTCCCAGAAGGACAGCAATTGAAACGGATCATGGCGATTCTTCCTGGTGGCGATGCCGGCGGTCTCGCTGGAGCCGTACACCTCGAGGAATTGCATGCGTTCTTGGGCTTGTTGAAAGACTTCATCGGGACATCTCGCGCCGGAAGTAACGCCCGAGCAATTGCGAGGGATGGAGTCGAGATTGCGGTTGAACAAGGCGGCCCAGTTCGCGGGCACGCCCACCAAAACGTCTCCAGACCGGAGCTCTTGCGAAAGGCGGGAGAGCGGCCAGCGACGTATGTCCAGCATGGGGACGTGAAGCTCCGCCGGAACCAGCACGGTCCAAATGAAACCGTAAATGTGATGGCTCGGGATCATCGACAGGATGCGGCGGCAGTGGGATAGTCCGGCAGCGTGTTCGCGGGATTCTTGGGCCAGGTGTTCTAAGGTGTGAACGCAGCGCTTCGGCGTACCGGTCGAACCGGAACTGCGGAAAGTAATCCGCTCCGCTTTCCGCCTGAGCGATGTTTCAACGATCTCTGACCAGCTGGCGACCGTACGATATCGAAGGAGGTCGTCTGTGTCCCCGGTCTCGAACAGGTGAAACATCTCCGTTACAGCAGCCGCAAGATTCAGCAGGTCCAAGGAATCGGTCCCGAGATCGCCGCGACCGATTTCGGTTTGCGGTGTCAATTCGAGAAAGAGGGGGTCGAGCGTTGAGATGCGCCGGGCACGAGCAAGCTCTCCAGTTATTAAGCTGGAGAGCACGGGGCTCAAATTGAAGTTCATGTCTGGCAGACCTCGTTTAGACAGGTCTTTCGCAGATCCTCCAATTCAGATGTTAAACTCTCGCCCATATGCGCGCCCTCGGTTTGTTGTTCGCCGTTTCGTGTTTGCTGGCTGCTGGTTCTCCGACGCGGCGGCTGCTCACGTTGGATGATTTCTACCGGTTGAAACGGGTGGGCGCTCCGGAGGTGTCGCCGGATGGGAAGTCAGTCGCCTATACGGTGAACTCGATTGATAAGGAGGGCGACAAACAGATTGCAAACCTCTGGATGGCGAATTGGGATGGCTCAGGCGAGTTGCAGTTGACCTATGATTCGGAATCGGCCAGCTCTCCGAAGTGGAGTCCGGATGGGAAGTATCTGGCTTTTCTCTCGTCACGGCCCGGGAAGACCAAGGGGTCGCAGATTTGGCTTCTTGATCGCAGAGGCGGCGAAGCGCGTCAACTCAGTCATCTGACGAAGCAGAGTATTACGCAATACGAGTGGGCTCCGGACTCCGCACGATTTGGGCTGGTGCTGGAGGACAAGGAAGATCCGGGAACGGGCGCCTCTGAAGCGGAAAAGCGGCCGAAGCCAGTGGTGATTGACCGCTATCACTTCAAAGAGGATCGCGAAGGGTATCTTCCGAGCGCCATTCACAACCATGTTTATGTGCTGGATATTGCATCAGGAAAATTGGACCAGATCACTACCGGCAACCACGACGAGCACGAGATCAGCTGGGCTCCCGATGGATCGAAACTGGCTTTCGTCAGCAATCACGATGCTGACCCGGACCGGACGCTGAATTCGGATGTTTTTGTGGTGGGTGCGCGTCTGGACGCCAGTCCGGTGCAGCTTACAACGTTCAAAGGTCCGGATTCAGGGCCGCTGGCGTGGAGTCCCGACAGTAAGTGGATTGCCTATGTTCAGGGCAGCGAGCCGAAGTACAGCGCCTATAGTATGGACCGGCTGGCCGTGGTTCCGGCGGCGGGTGGTGAACCGAAGATCCTGTCGGCGGCGCTGGACCGCGGGGTGTTCGCTCCTCAATTCACAGCGGATGGGACTGCGTTGCTGGTGCGCGTCGATGATGACCGTTCGCAATACATCGCGCAGGTTCCGCTGACGGGTGGAACGCCGGACCGGGTGATCCCGGGGAAGCTCGTTATCTCGGGTTTTTCGACCCGTGCGGGCCATACTGCTGTTCTTTCGTCAACCGATGGCAGTCCGAATGAAGTGTATGCGTTCGAGGGCGGCGGACTGCGCAAGCTTAGCAGCCAGAACGACAAACTGCTGGGGGAACTGCAGCTGGGAGAGGTCGAGGATATCAGCTTCAAGAGCAAAGACGGGACGGAAGTGCACGGGCTTCTGACGCTGCCGCCGGGCTTCGATCGGACAAAGAAATATCCTACGCTGCTGCGGATTCACGGCGGGCCGAACGGGCAGGACGATCATCAGTTTGAATTCGACCGGCAGTTATTTGCGGCAAATGACTATCTGGTGATCGCGATCGATTACCGCGGAAGTTCGGGCCGCGGAGAAAAATATGGGGAAAGTATTTTCGCCGACTGGGGCAACAAGGAAGTAGCCGATCTGCTTGCAGGAGTGGACCAAGTGGTGGCAATGGGCAATGCCGATCCCGAACGCTTGGGCATCGGGGGCTGGAGTTACGGCGGCATTCTCACGGACTACACAATTGCATCGACAACGCGATTCAAAGCGGCGATCAGTGGCGCCGGGAGCGCGCTGCAACTCTCGATGTACGGCATCGACCAGTACGTGTTTCAGTACGACAATGAGCTGGGTCCACCCTGGAAAAACCTGGATGCATGGATCAAGGTTTCCTATCCGTTCTTCAAAGCCGATCGCATTCATACGCCGACGCTGTTCATGGGCGGCGACAAAGATTTCAACGTACCTGTCGCAGGAGGGGAACAGATGTATGAGGCTCTGCGGTCGCTCGGCGTACCGAGCGAGCTGGTGATTTATCCCGGGGAGTTTCATGGGTTCCAACGGCCTAGCTTTCTGATAGATCGCTACAAGCGCTATCTTGCCTGGTATGACAAATATTTGAAACCGGCCAACTCGAACGAACCAGTGCTGCAGAGCTCGCGATAGGCTGGAAGCGTAGGTGCTTGCCATGACGACGCGTCGTTCTTTTCTGAAAGTGGCTGCGGGCGCCACGCTCTCGTCTCCGCTGCTGGTTGGTGGGGATGCGGAGTTGCCACCGCCGCTCGAGGAGTTCCCGTATGGCGAGGTGGATCTGGCTCCCGGACTGGCGCAGATGCAATTCGAGCAGACGCAAGCTGTGTTGCTTTCATTGAACGAGGACAGCCTGTTGAAGCCGTGGCGGTTGCGCGCCGGTCTGCCTGCTCCGGGACCGGATCTGGGCGGATGGTACGACGAGGTTCCACTCAGCAAGACGGAGAGCGGTGGGCACGGATTCGCGCCGGCTCACTCTTTTGGGCAGTGGCTTTCGGCGTTGGCGCGAGGATATGCGGTGAACCGCGACTCGCGCACGAGAGCCAAATTGTCGCATTTACTCGCTTTGTATGAGCCGGCTATTTCCGGGCGGTTCTACACGAACTTCCGGTTTCCCGCCTACAACTACGACAAGCTGGTGATCGGGCTGGTAGACGCTCACCGGTTTGCGGATCTGCCAGAAGCGTTTCCGCTGTTGCAACGAACGACGGATGCCGCCCTGCCGCATTTGCCGCCGCATGCGCTGGATCGCGATGAGCCGCAGCGGAGGTGGCGTGCGTCGGTCGGCGACAGTACGGCAGACGATTACACCTGGGACGAATCGTACACACTGCCTGAGAATCTTTATATCGCGGCGCAATGCGGGGCGGGTGCCCGGTATCGCGAACTGGCCCCCCGCTTCCTTCTGGATCAGACGTACTTCGATCCGCTTTCGGAGAACAAAAACGTCCTGGGGCATCACCACGCTTACAGCTTTTGCAATGCGCTTAGTTCGGCCATGCGGGCGTATCTATCGGGTGGCAGCCGCAAGCACTTGCTCGCCGCTTCGAATGCGTTTGACATGATCGACGCCACGCAGAGCTTTGCCACCGGTGGGTGGGGACCGAACGAGAGCTTCAGTGATCCCGAGAGCGATGCATTATATGAGAGTCTGAGCGGAACGCATCGTGGCTTTGAAACTCCTTGCGGCAGCTATGCGCATTTCAAGTTGACCCGCTATCTGCTGCGTGTGACCCAGGATGGGCGCTACGGCGATAGCCTGGAGCGAGTGCTTTACAACACTGTGCTTGGGGCGAAGCGGCTGCAGCCCGATGGGAACGCCTTCTACTACTCGGATTACCATTCGTCCGGTTCCAAGACTTACTTTCCGGATCGCTGGCCTTGTTGTTCGGGAACGCTGCCGCAGGTCGCTGCGGACTATCGTATCTGCTGCTATTTCCGGGCGAAAGACGGAGTTTTCGTCAATCTATATCTGCCTTCAACCTTGCATTGGACCGGCGGGGATGGGGCACAACTCTCGCTCATACAGACCGGCGACTACCCGCTGGACAGCAGAATCACGCTGTATGTTCGCTCTTCACGGCCGTCCACTTTCACGATGCGCCTGCGAATTCCGAAATGGACGAACGGAGGCGCAGTGATTTCAGTGAATGGGGCTGGCTTGCGACCGAACATTGGTTCGGGTTTCGCGACGATTAATCGCACGTGGAGAGACGGCGACCGGGTTGAACTGCATCTGCCGCTGACGACCCGTCTGGAAGCCATCGATTCGAGGCATACCGGAACGGTGGCGGTGATGCGTGGTCCGCTGGTTCTTTTTGCGACAGGCGAAGGACTACCGGGAGTGACGCGGGAGCAACTTCTTCAGGCAGCCGGTCAGCTTGACCAAAAGTCCGCAGGTCCGCTAATGCTGCGGCCGTTCACGGCGATTGAGGATGAGCGTTACTCGACCTACTTCAACGTGACCTGATCTGGCTAATTAGCCTTGAAGTACCAGGGAATGTTGAGGACAGAGACGCGGTCGTTGCCTTTCAGCAGCAGCATTGTCTTGAGCAGTGTCGAGCGCTGGGAGTGCAGGAAATAGTTATACCAGCGGTGCTCGACCAGTTCGGGGACGATCGCGATGATGCGGCGATCCGGATGCTCCTCCGAGGTTTTCAGAACGAACTCGACGATAGGATTCACGACGAAGCGGTAAGGAGATTCCAGGATCACCAGTTCCGGAGTGAAGCCTCTCTCTCTCTCGACAGGTTGCGCGACGTTGACGTTCCAGTGTTTGCAGAAGCTATCGTCCTGATCCTCTGTAGTGATGTAGAGCGCGGTGATTTCCTTAGATATGGAAAGAGCTGCGCAGAGCGCATGTTTGGCCAGCTTGCTCCAGTACTGCAGAGGGATGATGACGATCGGTTCACAGTTGCCGGTCAGATCAAGCGGACCGGGGCTGTCAATTTCACGAATGATGCTCTCGTAGTGTTTGTGCACACTGTACATGAGAACGAGAAGGGCAGGAATGGCAACTACCGTGATCCAGGCGCCTTCGGCGAACTTGGCAAGGATGACAACAATCACTGTGGCCCCTGTGGCGGCGGCGCCCAAGCCGTTCACAAACATGTTGCGGGCGGCTTGTGGGCCGCCGTGTTTACGCCAGTGGGCCACCATGCCGGCTTGGGAAAGTGTGAATGCCAGGAAGGCTCCGACCGCATAGAGCGGAATGAGGCGATCGGTGACGCCTTTAAACGTAATCAGCAGGGCGGCTGTTAACACCGTCAACACGAGAATGCCCTGCGCATAGACGAGACGCCGCCCGCGTCCGGCCAGAGAGACGGGCAGAAAGCGATCTTCGGCGATAATCCGGCAGACACGCGGGAAGTCTGCGAAGGCGGTGTTCGCGGAGAAGATCAACACCAGGAGCACCGAGGCGATCGCCAGATAGTAAAACCAGCCGTGTCCGGCCACGGCGAGAAATAGCATCGACAGTATGCTTTGGTACTGCTCGCTATTCGGGTCTGTGGCCACGATTTTGTAGTGTTCCACCAGGAACGCAATGCCGCCGAGCATAAGAACCAGAGAAGCGATGATGATGCCGAGAGTTCGTTGAGCAATTTTCGCGGTGGGTTCGCGAAACGCTTTGACGCCATTGCTGACCGCCTCCACACCAGTGAGAGCCGTGCAGCCACTGGCGAAGGCTTTGAGGAGAAGCCATGCGCCCGCGACTTCGCCTGCGGCTTTGACTTGCGGGAGCGGGACCAGGGGCGTGGGGTTGCCTCCCGCTCCAAAGGTCTTGACGAGGCCCAGTACAATCGCGGCAAGCATGCAGCCAAGAAATAAGTAGGTGGGCACCATGAAGACTCCGCCGGCTTCACTCACGCCTCTGAGATTGACCAGGGTGATGATGGCGAGAGCTGCCAGGCAGAGGATGAGCGTTTTGGAATGCAGTGAGGGAACGGCGGACACCAGCGCCCCAATCCCGGCCGATATCCCGACCGCAGCCGTCAGCACGTAATCGATCATCAACGCAGCGGCTGCGAGTAAGCCGGGAAATGTGCCCAGATTTTCGCGGGCCACGGTATAGGAACCGCCGCCGCCCGGGTATGCCGCTATGGTCTGCCGGTAGGAAAAGTAGACGATGATGAGCAGAGTAATGATGCTAAGACTGAGCGGAAATATGTAGTGCAGGCCGGCAACGCCGAGCGGAATCAGGAGCGTCAACGCGGCCTCAGGCCCGTATGCGGCGGAACTGAGCGCATCGAGGCCAAAGATCGGCACCCCTTTCACCACTCCGATCTGTTGTGCCCGGTCATCGGAGCTCGGGATCGGTCGCCCCACCAGGAAATCGATGATTGACAATTTGCGAATGCCTCTTCCGTGAGTAGACGTCCAAATGCAAAATTCGCGTCACTCCAGGTTCCAATGCTAACCTGAGGCAACTAACAATTTGCATGGCATCTAACGACCGCGAGCTCGGAATGAATCGTCGTATCACACGGCGTGATTTTCTGGACGGAGTCGCGGTGTCTTCGGCTGCACTTCTCAGTTCGCGTGTCCAGGGGCAAGGCGCCGAGTACTACCCGCCGATCCTCACCGGCATGCGCGGCGATCATGATGGAATATACAAGGTCCCGCATGCTGTCCGGGATCATAGTTATTTCGAGAATGCGGGCCCGGCGAGCGATAGCGGTGAGTCTTATGATTTGGTGATTGTGGGCGGTGGAATCAGCGGACTGGCTGCGGCGCACTTCTATCGGAAGATTCATGGCAACGATCGGCGCATACTGATCCTGGAGAATCACGATGACTTTGGCGGTCATGCGAAGCGCAATGAGTTTCACCAAACGGGGAGGAAGCTGCTGGGCTATGGCGGGACCTTTTCGATCGAGAGTCCGTCCCCTTATAGCGCGCTGGCGAAGAGTCTGATCCGGGAGCTTGGCATTGACGTGGGCTCTACGGCGCGGGTCTTCGACCGGAAGCTATATCCAAAGCTGGACCTCAGTCCGGCGGTCTTCTTTAATAAAGAGACTTTCGGCAGGGATGAGCTGATTGTGGAGCCGGTGCCGAACACGTATGCCGAGCCGTCACCCAAACGGACTGCCGACGAGCGCTGGCATATTTTCTTCGGACAAGCTCCGATCGCGGAGAAAGCCAAGGCGGACCTGAGGCGTCTGTACGGGGACAAGACGGATTACCTGCCTGGCTTATCCTCTGACCAAAAGAAAGCGCGATTGGCTCGCATGAGCTATACGGCGTTTCTGGCTGACCTGGCAGGTGCTCATCCGGATGTGGCGAAGTACTTTCAGGCCCGCCCTTACAGTCTCTTCGGTGTGGGGATTGATGCCGTTTCCGCACAAGATGCCTGGGGATTAGGCTTTCCTGGATTTCAGGGAATGAAGCTCGATCCGAAGCCGGGCGCCGGACAAAACCGTGATGCTGTTCGAAGTGAAGAGGCGGAGAACTACTTCTTTCATTTCCCTGACGGGAATTCGTCGATCGCGCGCCTGCTGGTGCGGAAACTGATTCCGGAAGCGGTGCCAGGCAGGAACGCCATCGATATTATCGAGGCGCACACAAACTATGCATTGCTGGATAAGCAAGAGTCGGCGGTCCGAATCCGGCTGAACAGCACGGTAGTTCGTGTCGAGCAGAACGGCGGGCCTGCATCGGCGAAAGAAGTGGAAATCACCTATGCGCAGGCCGGCGGTTTGAAGAAAGTGCGAGCGAGCCAGTGCATTCTGGCCTGCTGGCACGTGATGATTCCATATATCTGCACCGGGTTGCCTGAAGAACAGAAGAAGGCTCTTTCGTTTGCGGTGAAGGTACCGCTGGTGTATACGAATGTAGTGCTGAAGAACTGGACGGCATTCGAAAAGCTGGGAGTGAGCTCGGTCTACGCGCCCGGCAGCTATCATTCCGAAATGGATCTCGATCTGCCGGTGAGCATTGGCGATTACCAGTGTCCGCAGGATCCGTCCACCTCGATTGTCGTTCACATGGAGAAGGTTCCCTGTCATCCGGGCCTGCCGGCGCGTACGCAGCACCGGCTTGGAAGACAGGAGCTATTCGAAACAAGCTTTGAGACTTTTGAGCGAAACATCCGTGACCAGATGGCGCGAATCCTTGGCGCCGGCGGTTTTGATCCGGCGCGCGACATTGCCGCGATCACGGTAAATCGCTGGCCGCACGGCTATGCCTACCAATACAATTCGCTCTGGGACCCGTTCTGGCTGGCAGGTGAAGAAGGTCCATGCGCGGTGGCGCGAAAACCCTTCGGGCGGATTGCCATAGCGAATTCTGACGCGGGAGCCTATGCCTACACGGATTGCGCAATCGACCAGGCGCATCGGGCGGTGCGGGATTTATTGCAAAGCTCCTGAAGAATTCTTATGGCAACAGTGATCGCGGGTGATGGGCCCATCGCGAACCTCAACGACACAAAATCCGGTTATAACAGGTTCCTGCTGCTGGTAGCGGGTCTGGGCGGTTTGCTCTATGGCGTGGACGTCGGCATCATCGGCGGAGCACTTCCTTATCTTGAGGCGACTTCGGGGCTAAACGCCGGACAACTTTCCATTATTGTTGCGGCGGTGCTGCTGGGCAGCGTGATTTCAACGCTATTCGCGGGTGTGCTGGCGGACTGGATGGGTCGCAAGCCATTGATGGTCCTCAGTGGCCTGACCTTTGTCGCCAGCATTCCCATGATTGCGCTCTCGCATGGTTATGGCCCGTTGTTCTATGGGCGGCTGCTGCAGGGAATCAGCGGCGGATTCATCGGGGTGGTGGTGCCGCTGTATCTTGCCGAATGCCTGGTGGCATCGACCAGAGGGAAGGGAACGGGGATTTTTCAGTGGCTGCTGACACTGGGCATTGTGGCTGCGGCCGTGATCGGAATCTACTTCAGCTATCGGGTAGAGGATGTGGCGCGACTGTCGGATGCGGCAAGCCTTTTCGCTTTCAAAGACCAGGCATGGCGTCGGATCTTCTGGGTGTCGTTGCCGCCGGGAATATTGTTTGTGATTGGCAGCCTGATGGTTGCGGAATCGCCTCGCTGGTTGTTCCGCAAAGGGAAGAAGGAAACGGCGCTGGCGGCTCTCTCGCGATCGCGATCCGCTGAACAGGCGCGGCTTGAGATTGCGGAGATGGAGGAGACCTCTGCGGGTGGCAGCGTGCAGTCTTCAGGGGTTCCGCACGCAAAGGAGTCGTTGCTGCGGCGAAAGTACGTGATTCCTTTCATTCTGGCTTGCGTGATTCTCTTTTGTAATACGGCCACGGGTATTAACTCGATCATTGGCTACAACACCAACATCCTGCTGGGCAGCGGGCTGTCCGATCTGGAGGCGCACTGGGGATATGTAATCTTCACCGCGGTGAACTTTCTGGTGACCATCGTCGGGATGACGCTGGTCGATAAGAAAGGCCGTAAGTTCCTGCTTACTGTTGGGACAGCGGGAATCATTGTGTCGTTGTTGGGGACGACGTTTCTATTTCACAGGACGGAGAAGCTGGCGCTGGATTGCAGGACCTCTTTGCAGGCGATGATCAATCCTGACCAGACGATTAGCCTGGTGTTCGATTCCGAAGAGGCGCGTAAGCTCCTGGATGCGCAGGGTGAGGCGGGGAAGACTATCGATAATGCGCGTGCGGCGCTGACAGTGATCTATTCTTACGGCGATTTCACGGCTGCCACCAACGTGGCGCGATCTGACGAGAAGACGCCCATTAAGATTACCCGGGAAAGCTGCGTTCCGGCGAATCAGCTGGAATCGTTTTGCAAGAATCCGTTTGCGAATCTGGATGCGGCTCGAACAGCGCCGCTGAGGATCGATAAAGCTTTGCTCAGTCCCGTGCCAGGATCGTCGAACGGATGGCTGGTGGCCACCAGTTTGTATGTGTTCATGGCGTTCTATGCACTGGGGC
>CBAAAA010000135.1:0-10300 GCA_964658695.1 uncultured Solirubrobacteraceae bacterium
CCTTTGCGCGATCGAAGGCCTTCGTCGGGTCGCCCTGGATATCGACCGTCTCCATAATCTTGATTCCGGAGTGAGAGTCGAAGTAATTCTTATACCCTTGCAGACGCTCATTGAGGTTGCTCTGGCCAGGCATCGTGAAGATGACAACGTTGCCTTTGCCATTCAACAGTTTGCTGACAACCTGGCCGCCAAGCGAGCCGGCATTATAGTTATCGGTTCCAACAAATAACAGCCGCTTGCTGCTGGGCGCGTCGGAATCAACGGTCAAAACCGGGATCCCCGCCTGTATAGCGGCGTCAATGTCAGGAGCCATGATGGCTGCATCCGCCGCCGAGACCAGGATGCCCGACGGCTTTCGCGCCACGGCCTTTTGAAACTCCTCGTGCTCTGCCTTGGGATCGTAGGTATCCGGCCCCATCATGTCGACCTTGACTCTCAATTCCGAGGCTGCATGGTTCAGTCCCGCCAAGGCCGTTTGCCAGTAGGGAACCTTGAGATTGGTAGTAACCAGGATGTATAACTCGTTCGGGTTGTGAGCCAAAGGCGAACAACTCGTCAATACCAGGAGAGCCGCCGAGAAGAACCCGGCCAAAGTTATCGATTTTTTCATCAGCGTGTCCTCAGCGTCCAACTCTTAAGCAGCGTGAGTATATCACTCCATTTCCATGCGGAGTTTGTAGCGGCGTAGCAGTGGGCAATTCTGTCAAAGTGAACACCATTGTAACCATAGTGGCCGCCAGTTACTTTTGCCCGTAATAGGCGCCGGCGCCGTGTTTGCGGAAATAGTGTTTGTCGAGCAGCGCCTGTTCGAGTGGTGGCGCCCCCGGGTTCAGAAACTCCGTCTGTGACGCCATCATGGCGCACTCCTCCAATACCACGGCGTTATGGACTGCCGCCGCTGCAGTCGGTCCCCATGCGAAGGGCGCGTGGCTGGCGACAAGTACTCCAGGCACAGCGATCGGATCCAGGTTGCGCTTCTTGAAAGTCTCGCCAATGACCCTGCCGGTATTCAGTTCATAGTCAGATTCGATTTCTTCTCGGCTCAATTTGCGAGTGCAGGGAATCGCGCCATAAAAGTAGTCCGCATGCGTGGTTCCGTAAGGAGGAAGGTCGCGGCAACTCTGGGCCCAAATCGTACTCCAGCGCGCATGTGTGTGCACGATGCCACCGATCGAGTCGAATTCCCGGTAAAGCTCCAGATGAGTGGGCAAATCGCTCGAAGGCTTGTAATTGCCTCCCACAACCTCTCCGCTCAGCGTGACGAGCACCATGTCAGAGGCTCTCATGCCGGCATAAGGAACGCCGCTGGGCTTGATCGCAACCAGGCCTCTCTCGCGATCAATTGCGCTTGCATTCCCCCAGGTGAATATTACGAGACTGTGTTCGACCAGGGCCAGGTTCGCTTCCAGCACCTGCTTGAAGAGTTGCTCTGGTTGCATGCAATCAGTCTAGAGTCTAATACTACTTGCAGTGCCTTGGCTTTGAGGCTTTCGTCTCCGATCGGTCGAGGGAGCGGAGAGGCGCGCGGACTAACCGGCTTCTTGACAAACGTGAGCGTCTCCGCGAATGGCAGGAGCTCCGGGGCGCCCTCCTTCTTTGGAATGCCGGTATTTTGCGGAATTGGGGTTGGCGTTTTGCGGCTTCTTACGCCGCGCTTTCGACGCTTCCGCGCGATCATTCGCGTCCTGCGCCGTAGCCAGACCAGCGAAGGCAGCAGCGGCAAACAGGCCCCTGCTCAACCAATCTATGCTCATAGGAACACTTCTCCCTCGTGAACATACCGTATCTTATGATGGTGCCCGGTGTGGCGAGTGCCGCGCCGCGAGAGCACGAAAATTTTCAGCGGAGACTTTGGGTTGAGAAAAGCACGTTACGCGGTCGTAGTCGCCTGCATTGTTTCTGGAGCGTTGCCGGTCCTGGGGCAAGTAAAGATGACACAGGCACAAATGATGTTCTATACGTCGGACTGGAAGGGAGATCGTTTCCCCGATGGCCGCCCGAAGGTCCCGGACGATTTGCTCAAGCGCGTTCTGGACGTGTCCATTGAAGATATTTGGGACGAACTGCAAGGCTTCGGGTACAAAAACCAGTACGAGGGCGACTGGCAGGCGCTCCACGCCGACAAAGCCTTTGCCGGCCGCGCCCTAACCGCGCAGTATATGCCGCTGAGACCGGATATGGCTAAAGCGATCCGGGCGGAAGGGAAGGCCGAAGGACGTGTGAGCGGAACAAACAGTTGGCCCATCAACGAGCTGCGGATTGGAGACGTTTACGTCGCGGACGGCTTTGGGAAGATCATCGAAGGAACACTAATCGGCTCGAACCTCGGGAATGGAATAGCGGCCCACACCCATACCGGCTTTGTGTTCGACGCAGGAATACGGGACCAGGAGGAGAACCGCGAAATTCCGGATTTCAATGGCCTCTACCGTGGTTACGATCCCTCAGCCTGGGCCCAGATGGAGTTGACCGCCATCAACTCGCCCGTCCGAATTGGCAGAGCTGTGGTTTTGCCGGGCGACCTCGTGCTGGCAAAGGGCGATGCCGTTCTATTCATTCCCGCTATCCTGGCCGAGACCGTCGTCAGCTCCGCGGAGTTCACAAACCTCAAGGACTCTTTTAACTTCGAGCTGAACCGTCAAGGCAGGAACGGGGCCGAGTTCGAAGGAGGATGGACACCTGCGAAATACGCGGCTTTCGCAAAGTGGGTGGATGCGCATCCCGACAAACTTAAAATGCCGCGACGCGAATTTGACGCACTTCTGGCGAAGTCGACCCAGCCTCCCGCGCATGCCTCGTCTGCGCCGTCGGAACCATAAGAGCCTGAGAAATTTCTTCCCGATCAAAATAACGCCGCCGGGGGCGCAAGACTCTTCGGGAGCGGCCGATAAGAATTTCGACTGGTAAACGAATGGAGGAGCAGGATTAAAACTCCATTACAAGACCTCGTCGGATGGGGAGAAAGGGCCGAATGGCGTGTACAATCGATGGTAAGTGCCGGATTCTTTAAGACTTTACTAATGAATGGAAGTTCACCTCGTCGTACGGTTGCGGCTCTCGCACTTTGTTTAAACGCCCTCTGGATTCCTTACGTCGATGGCCAGACCTCTCCCCCGCCTCAGGAGAGCAGGCCTCAAACTCCCAACCCGGCTGCTGTAACTCCTGGTTCCACAACGCCCGGAGGTCCTTCGGCCGCTGTGGATTCCGGGTCTTACAAGGTGGAATCTCCAGACATTCTAAATGTGAGAGTGTGGCACGAAACGGACTTCTCGGGTGTGTACAGCGTGCATCCGGACGGCAAGATCACAATTCCGCTCATTGGGGATGTGCAGGCCGGCGGGAAAACTCCAAATGAGATCGAGAAGACGCTGCGCGAGGCTCTTGCCAATTACGTCAAGAACCCGCTCGTAACGGTCACGGTGCAAGATGTGCTCAGCAAGCGCTACTACATGGATGGCGAGATCAATCGCCCCGGTGAATACTCCCTTATCTCCCCAACCACGGTCTTGGAAGCGATCAGTAAGGCCGGCGGCCTGGCCGGTTTCGCTAACCCGAAGAAGGTCTATATCTTGCGCGGAGATCAGCGGATAAAATTTAACTACAAAGAAGTGATCCACGGCAAGAACCTTGAGCAGAATATTCAGCTGCGGCCGGGCGACCACGTCGTTACTCCTTAGGACAAATTTATGCTCGAACGGTTCTCGATTCCTCGCCGAACTCTTGATTTCGAAGACTACACCGATATCTTGAGGCGCAATTTTCGCTGGTTGCTCGGTCCCGCATTTGTTGGTCTCGTGATCTCGACGGTGGTGGCGTACTTTATGCAGGATACGTATGTCTCGCGGGCGCTGGTGAGAATCGTTCCACAGCAGATCGCCGACAACCTGGTGCAGAATGTCAGCAGCCAGCAACTGGTCGACCACATCCAGGGGATGGCGGAAAGCATTCTCAGCCGCAATACGCTGACCAACCTGATCAACACCTTTCACCTGTACAAGAGTGAAATGAATCGCGAGCCAATGGAAGACGTGGTCGCTAAGATGAGAGCCGCTATCGCGATCCGGCCCACGCAAGGTGTGGCCAACATGACGGGAAAGGGTATGCCGGCCATGGAGATTGACTTCACCTATGACGATGCTCATTTAGCTAAAGCTGTTTGCGACGATATCGTGGCCCGGTTCATGAGCCAGAACAGGGAAGACAGTATGGCTTCTCAGGAGCAGGCGAGCCAGTTCCTGAACGATGAGTTCGACCGTGCGCAGCGCGAGCTGGCCGTTATCGATAACAAATTGGCTGACTTCCGCACGCGCAATGCCGGA
This sequence comes from uncultured Solirubrobacteraceae bacterium, assembly GCA_964658695.1. Taxonomy (GTDB): domain Bacteria; phylum Acidobacteriota; class Terriglobia; order Bryobacterales; family Bryobacteraceae; genus Bog-105. Next base: position 4,320 of record CBAAAA010000135.1, read on the forward strand.
CGCCTCCCTGAACAGATGGAGTTGAATGTTCAGCAGATGAACAGCTTGAACCAGAGGGCGCAGCAGTTGAACGACCTGATAAATCGCAACAACGAACAGAAGATGTTCATCGAGTCTGCGATGCGCATGGCGAAAGACCGGCTGAATTCCATTAAAGACGTCACGCCCCAGTCACAGGCGCGCAACGACCGGGTGCTGGAGCTTGATCGGCAGATACAGGACCTTGAGACCCGCATCGAAGACATGAAAGACCGATATACGGATAACTTTCCCGATCTTCAAAGTGCGCGGCAGCAGTTGGCCGTCCTGACGAAACAGCGCGACCAGGCTGATAAAGAAAAGCCCGCGAAAGCTGCGATCGTTCCTGCCGAAAATCCGCTTGTCACCAAGGAGAAGCAAGAGGCGCAGAATCAGCTCGATCAACTGCAGACGCAGCTGAAGGCCAACACCATGGAAGCACAGCAGATTTCCAGGCAAATGGTTGCTGTCAATTCGGATTTACAGAATTACCAGGGGCGCTTGGAAGCTGTTCCCGCGAGTGAAAAGGAGTATGTCGGGCTGATGCACGAGCGCGATCTCGCGAAACAGCACTACGACGATCTTGAGGGAAAGCGCCATATGTCTCGAATTTCAGAAGACATGGAGCGTAGAAAGCAAGGCGAGACGCTGGAGTTATTGGACGCCGCCTCTCTTCCGGCTGCGCCCACCGCGCCGAAACGGACGATGATTATCCCCGCAGGTCCCGGAATCGGGCTCATTCTCGGACTGGTTCTGGTTGGAATCCGCGAAGTGAAAGACACCTCTCTGAAAAACTTGAAAGACGCCCGTCTTTACACGCAGTTGTCCATTCTCGGGAGTATTCCTTTGCTCGAGAACGACCTGGTTGTACAGCGCCGCCGCCAGATTTTGCTGGTCGGCTGGGCCGCTGCTACTTTTGTGGGACTTGCGATCATGGGTTTCTCGATCGCACATTATTATCTCAATCTAAACAAGGCGTGAACTATGAGCCGCATTCATGATGCTCTCCGCAAAGCGGGGCAAGAAACTACAGGAAACCGGGGGCCGGCAATTCGCCGCCCGGTCCCGCTCAGCCCCGAACCAGTTGGGGACGACGCTCGGAGTGTTGGTCTTCCGTCCGAGTTTGATCCGCCTCGTACCGTGCTGGTCGCAGAACCGGAACTGACGGATCTTGAAGAACTGGAAAGCATCATCCAGCAAGCTCAGGAGGTGGCGTACACACCTCAAAACGATGCTCTGCTGGTGAACCCTCTTATTCCTAGAGAAGCGCCGGCAGAGGAGTTCCGAACGCTCCGGACCCGCCTCAATCACCTCCAGACTCTACAGCCGCTGCACACGCTAGTCGTGACCAGTGCATCCCCGGCCGAAGGTAAGTCCTTCACAGCTACCAATCTTGCGGTCACTCAGGCGCAACTAGCCGATAAGCGAATCCTGCTCGCCGACTTCGACTTTCGCCGGCCGAACATCGATAAGACGTTTCAGATCGACTGTGCTCCCGGTATCACGGACTATCTGCGCGGCAAAGCTACCTTGAGCCAGATTATGCGCCGGCTTGCGGGAACCAATCTCTACATCCTGACCGCCGGAGATGTCGTCCCGAACCCGCTCGAGCTCCTCAATCTCAAGGAATGCAAGGCATTGATTGACGCTCTGCGCAACCATTTTGACTGGGTCATCCTGGACAGTCCGCCGCTGCTGTTTGCGGCCGACGCCAACCTTTTGTCAACCATGTGCGACGGGACCGTGCTCGTTGTTCGCATCGGCTCAACCACCTTCGACTCGGTCAGCCGCGCGCTCCAGTCGCTCTGTGAAAACAATGTGTTGGGGATCGTTGTCAATGGAGCGCGAAGAGGCGAGCTGTACAGCAAATACAGCTACTATCACGATTACTACTACGACCGGCGGAAAACCCCGGAAGCTGGCGAGCCCGTTGACAGCGCGGCGGTTCCGGAACGCGACGAAGACGATCTGTAAGAGCGTACTCGAGCCGCATGACCAAACTTCCCGACGCGGAACTGGCGTTCAGTGAGCCGGAGATAAAGCTTGCCGACACCTCCGCTCCGGTTCACGAGTTGATTCGGAAGCGCTGGAGTCCGCGCTCCTTTTCCGAACGTCTCATTTCCGATGAGGATCTGAGAAGCCTGCTCGAAGCGGCGCGATGGGCAGCTTCGGCAAGCAATGAGCAGCCCTGGATTATTTTCGTTGCTCGCAGAAGTGATCCCGAAGATTTCGCCAGGCTTTTCAATCTACTCGTGCCCGGGAATCAGGCATGGGCCGGAAAGGCGGCGGCGCTGATGTTGATGGCCGCCAGGAGAACATCAGCTCGCAACGGCGCAACGAATCAATACGCTTTACATGATGCGGGCCAGGCCTTTGCACAACTTGCTTTGCAGGCTGTCGCACTGGGCTTGTATGTGCACGGAATGGCCGGCTTCGATCGAGGGAAAGCTGTGTTGGACCTGAAGGTCCCTCACGACTATGATTTGGGCGCCCTGCTCGCCGTCGGTTACGTTGCCCCTCCGGATCAGCTGTCCGACAAACTGCGCCAGATGGAAGTCAGCAAACGCCAGCGAAAGCCACTGGAGCAAATCGCGTTCGGAGCAGGCTGGGAGACGCCATTGCTCCTGAAGTGAATGCTCCTGACCTGAAGTGGATCAGTCGCCGCGCGGATACGATTCGGAACTGGACACGATGTAGTTTGGCCGGTTTCTTGCGTTCTGCAGAGTGAGCCACAGATACTGACCGACGACGCCCAGTCCGAAGGTCGTTAACCCACCGAAAAAAAGAACCGCCAGCACCAGAGCTGTGTATCCTGGCACCGGAATATTGCCCAGAATCTTCGACACAAACACCACCAGCCCCCACCCTCCGGCGAGCGTCAGTCCACCCAGCCCGCTAAATAACAGAATCTTGATCGGAAGATCCGTGAAGTTGAACACGCTGTCGAGGAAGTAGCGGCCTTTCTTGCGCAGTGTCCAGCTGCTCTTTCCATGCGCGCGGGCGGCTCGCGTGTAGGGCACAAAGGCGCGCCGAAACCCCACCCAGAACAAGAGCGCGATCAGGTTGGTGTTGCTCTCGCGGAACAGAATGAGCTCGTCCCGGACCTTGCGATTGCAGCCAAATACGTCGATTCCGCCATGTGGCATGTCTCGAATCACAAATCTTCGATACAGACGCCAGAACGCCTCCGCCATCAACCGGCTGAACAGCGGATCGAATCGCGACTCGCGCGTGCCAAAGACGATGTCGGCCTCATTCTTCTCGAGCAGTGAATAGAACGCAAGAACCAGTTCCGGCGGCTCCTGCAGATCGGCTGCGATGACGGCCAGGAAGTCTCCTTTTGCGGCTTCGAGTCCCGCAGTCACTGCCTGAAATGCGCCAAAGTTGCGACTGAGGAGCAGCAGCTGCGATTGAAACGAAAGCGAGGGAAGACGGTGCTGAAGAGTTGAAAAGCTCTCGTCCGGACTGCCGTCCACCACAAAAATTACCTCCAGCCTGCGGCCGAGCTTCTCGTCGAGCTGAGAAAGCTCTGCCAGCAGCCGCTCCAGATGGAGCTCACTCTTGTAAATGGGGATGATCAGCGAGAACATTCAGGGACGCCATCGATTGGCACACGCAAGCACAGTCGAAACTTCCTCGTCCGTCAGATAGGGGTGAATCGGGAGGCTCACTTCAGAGCGGCAAAACTTCCGCGCCCGCTCGATCCCTCCCTCGGCGATCTCGAAGCGGCAAGTGCTCATGGCGCGCTGATCAGGGATGGCTTTGGGATAGTGTTCTCCGGTCGTAATGCCGTCTCTCCGCAAAGCTTCTATCAGGCATTCCTTCTTCTCTCCCGAGACGGTAATCGGGAACAAGTGCCAACAGGAATCTGAGCCGCGCCGGGCCTCTTGAAGCCGGATGCTGTCGTTGCCAATCTCGCTTAAGTAGCGCTTCGCGATCGCGCGGCGGCGATTGATCCAACGGTCGATTCGCGGCAGTCCGGCACGCCTCAAAATGGAGGCCTGCAATTCATCCAGTCTGCTGTTATAGCCAATCTCGCTGTGATCGTATTTTGCGCTCTGCCCATAGTCGCGCAGAACAGACCCCTTGCGCGCGAGCTCCTGGTTATTGGTGAGGATCGCGCCCGCATCACCCATAGCGCCCAAATTCTTGGTGGGATAAAAGCTTACAGCGGCGAGCGGCCCCGCGGTTCCGGTGGGCTGCCCTTGCCAGGTTGCACCGATCGATTGCGCGCAGTCTTCTACTATCGAGACCTTTAAGTCGCGGGCCATCATTCGAAGTCGATCCAGGTCGAGCGCATGCCCGAACAGATGAACCGGGACAAAATATCGGATGCACGGGTCTCTTCGCAGCGCCGCCTCCGCAGCTTCCAGGTCAATCAGTCCGTCGTCATCCGTGTCGACAAAGACTGGAATCGCGCCAAGCTTCACAATCGCCAGCGTTGTGGCAAACGCAGATACCGGAGTCGTCAGCACCTTGTCTCCGGCCCCGCATCCCAACACTCGCAGAGAGATTTCGATCGCGTCCAGGCCACTTGCCAGTCCGACAGCGTGCCGGATACCCCAATAGCTGGCAAGCTCGGTTTCGAACTTGCTTACTTCGCGCCCGAGTACATACCAACCATTCGCGGCCGTGCTTTCAAAGGCAGCGGTTGCGTCTTGCTGGATGTCCTGCCATTGCCGGCGAAAATCATTCAGCCCGATCACGGGTGTGCCTTTCCAGGAAGAGCGCTCAGGAAGTCCGAGTAATCGCGGATGTAATCGTCCGGATCGTAGCGTTCCGACGCCAGCACCAGTAGCACAGCCCCTGCGGCATGTTTATATTGCACCGCCCACACCAGTGGCGGCAGATGCAGTCCCACAGTGGGATCGTCCAGCAGGAATTCCTCCCTGTGAACGCCATCGTCCGCCACGATGCTGCACTGCCCATGGACACACACCAGAAATTGCCGGAGCGAGCGGTGTGCATGTTCCCCTCGCACCTCTCTGCCCGCCACTCCGTACACCAGAAAGAAGCGCTTTACCTCAAACGGAACATGCTCGCCGATCTCGGCGAAAACGAGTTGGCCGCGCAGGTCAGCCGCGGACGGCAAGCGATGCAGTGTCACTCCGTTGATTCCGGTGGGAATGACGCCAACTTCCTTTCCGGCTAGCGAACCGGACAGCGCCTCTTGCGAAATCGCTCCGTTGTAGCCCACGATGCGAGCCGGATTGCCTTGCACAATCGCCAGCGGCGGAACGTTTGCGTCTACAAAAGATCCCGGTTGCACAATCGCCCGTTCGCCAATGGTGACTCCGCATTGAATCACGGAAAGCGCACCGATTCTGGCCTGTTTCCTGAGCAGCGTGCGTTTGCGCTGGCGATCCGGTGTTTCGCTGAATGCGACATTGGCCTCGATCACGACGTCATCTTCGACCACGGTGGCCTCTCGAAGAGCTACCCCAAAACGGATTGTCACCCGGTCACCGATGGTCACTCCGGGTTCAAGCAAAGTGTGATCCTCGATGTTGCAATCGACGCCGATCGTGGCCTGAACCTTGTTCACCTCGTGCCCTTCCAGTCGATCGCGTTAATCCGCATCCTCACAGCATCGTGCGCCGTTCCCGCGATCGAGAGATGGCCGGATAACCTAGCCTCCTCCTTCATCCCGAGAGCCTGCAGCAAACCAATCACGCTCTTGTTCTCAGCCGCGACATAGCTGTGCAGCGTCAGTAGGCCCAGTTCGCCAAACGCAAGATCGAACGCCATCAAACAGCTCGGGACCGCCGCCTTCGATCCAGGCCGAACGATCCACCGTCCCCACTCCGCTGACCGCTTCTCTGCGTCGATATGGTAAATGCCCAGCGTCCCTTCGCGTTCATTGGTGGCCACGTGTTCAATCAGAAAATAGTAATCCGCAGGCCTTTCGAAATGTTCCAGCAGCCATTCTTCCTGCTTCGCCATGTCTGGAGAGGTCGCATGAA
>CBAAAA010000136.1:0-10269 GCA_964658695.1 uncultured Solirubrobacteraceae bacterium
CGCCAGGTTGCCATCCGCCAAGCCACCATCAAATCGAACCAGGCGAGTGCGGAAAATGCTGGAGCTCAGGTCAAACAGGCGCAACTCAATCTGTCCTACACCAAACTGCTCGCCCCGGTGGCCGGCGTCGTCATGTCACGCTCAGCTGAAGTTGGCGCGCACATTACCGCCGGTCAGCAACTTTTTCAAATCGCTCAGCTCGGTGATATGTGGGTCACCGCAAACTTCAAAGAGACACAGCTGCGCAGTATCCGTCCTCAGCAATCCGTCACCATCCGCGTCGATGCATTGAGAAAAGACTTTGAAGGCTATGTCGAGAACCTGGGCGCCAGCACCGGCGCCCTAGCCAGTGTCCTGCCGCCTGAAAATGCCACCGGAAACTTCGTGAAAGTCGTCCAGCGCATTCCGGTCCGCATCCGTTTCAAGCCGAATCAGGACGGATTAGATCGTCTGCGCCCCGGTATGTCGGTCGAACCTGACGTCCGCATCACCGACAACTAAACTATGCCTCCGCCGCGCATTCCGCACACTGACTGGAAGCCGTCGCATAATCCCTGGGTCGTCGCCATGACGGTAACGCTGGCCACCTTCATGGAAGTGCTCGACTCCTCCATCGCCAACGTCTCTCTGCCCCATATCGCCGGCTCTCTCGGGGCAAGTTATGACGAAGCGACCTGGGTCCTCACCAGCTACCTGGTCTCGAGCGCCATCGTTCTTCCCATCTCGGGCTGGCTCGGAACCGTCATCGGCCGCAAACGCTTCTACATGCTGTGCGTCGCTCTTTTTACCACCTGCTCCTTCCTGTGCGGCATCGCCAACAGCCTGCCGTTGCTCATCATCGCCCGCGTGTTACAGGGTGCCGGCGGCGGCGGACTGCAGCCTTCCGAACAGGCGATTCTGGCCGATACCTTCCCCCCGGAAAAGCGCGGCATGGCCTTCGCCTTATATGGAATGGCGGTGGTCACAGCGCCCGCTATCGGCCCCACTCTCGGCGGCTGGATCACTGAAAATTACTCCTGGCACTGGATCTTCTTTATCAACATTCCGGTTGGCTTCCTGTCGCTGTTCCTGACCCAGCGATTCGTCGAAGATCCACCCTGGATTGCCAGAGAAAAACAGGCCGGCATCCGCATCGATTACATCGGCCTGGCGTTGATCGTCATCGGCGTCGCCTGCTTCCAGATCGCGCTCGACAAAGGTCAGGAGAACGACTGGTTCGCCTCGCCGCTCATCACCACTACTGTCAGCATCGGTATCCCGCTGCTTGTCGCTTTCGCCATCTGGGAGTGGTATCACCCCGACCCCATTGTCGATGTCCGTCTGCTGCGCAATCGCAACTTCGGCACCGCTGTCTTCTTCTCATTCGTGCTCGGATTCGTCTTATTCGGCTCGACGGTTCTCATTCCGGAATTCCTGCAGAGCAGCCTTGGCTACACGGCGGAACGGGCCGGCATGGCATTGTCCCCAGGCGGCTTAGTGCTGATGTTTATGATGCCGGTCGCCGGGCGTTTGACCGCCACCAAAATCGACCCTCGGCTTCTGATTTCTATCGGCTTCCTCGGCATGGCCGTCACCCTGCACCAGATGACGGTCATCTATCTCGGAATTGACTTCCGGACCATCGTCCAACTCCGCATGGCGCAGGTCCTGTTCCTGCCGCTTATCTTCGTCCCCATCAGCACTCTCAACTACGTCGGTGTTCCGCGAGAGAAAAACAACCAGGTCTCCGGTCTCTCTAACTTCTCTCGCAACATCGGCGGCGCCATCGGCACCTCCCTGCTCACTACCTTCCTCGCGCGGCAGAATCAGACGCATCAGCGAGATTTCGCCCGTCACACCACCGGTGGCAGCCAACCCTTCCAGCAAATGCTCAACGGCTACACCGCACTGTTCGCCAGCAAAGGTTTCAGCGCCGCTGTCTCCGCAAAGAAGGCGCTTGCCCTGGCGTATCAGACCGTTCAGGCCCAGGCCGGTGTTCTCTCGTTTGAAAGCAGCTTCTGGGTGATGTCTATTCTGGTGATCGTTCTCGTCCCTCTGCCGTTCATCATGCGCCGTCCCAAACCGGGCGACCGTCAGGCGTCCGCCGCTGCCCACTAAACCCCCTACACTAGGTTACTTGGGATTAAAGCCGATGATCGTTACAGTGCAGCAGCACATCCATTTCCAGCAGCAGCAGCACCCGGGAGCACGGGGCAGACTCTCGTGGCTTCTCTCCGGCATTACGCTAGCCACAAAGATGACGGAGTCTAAGATCCGCAGGGCCGGGCTGCTGGATATTCTCGGCTCGCTCGACCAGACCAATGTGCAAGGCGAAGTGCAGCAGAAACTCGACGTCTACGCCAATCAGGCTCTACTGCATTGCCTTGGCGTGCGTGACAGCGTTGCGGCATTGGTCTCGGAAGAGAACGAAGAGCCCGTGATGCTCGAGCGCTCCGAAGGCGATGGGGAATACGTCATCGTCTTCGATCCGCTCGATGGTTCCTCGAACATTGATGTGAATGTCAATGTCGGGACCATCTTCTCCATCTTCCGCATGCCGCAGGGCGCTGCTGCCCGTGACGGGAACGCCGGCATACTGCAGCCTGGAATTGCCCAAGTCGCCGCCGGCTATGTCGTCTATGGTCCTTCGACCATCCTGGTGTACACCACCGGCAACGGAGTCTTCGGCTTCACCCTCGATCCCGCCATCGGGGCCTTCGTTCTCAGTCACGAGAACATGCGTATGCCGGACAGCGGCGTCACTTACTCGGTAAATGAAGCCAACGCCGAGAGCTTCCCCGAGCCCTACCGGCACTTCCTTTCAAAACTGAGGCGCGGAGAACTCGGCCGTAAATACACATCCCGCTACATCGGTTCGCTGGTTGCGGACTTTCACCGCACGCTGCTGAAAGGCGGCATCTTTCTCTATCCCCCGACCGCCTCCCACAGCGGCGGGAAGCTGAGATTACTGTACGAAGCCAATCCATTGGCCTTCATCGCCGAGCAGTCCGGTGGAATCGCCACCAGCGGGGCCGAACGAATTCTCACGATCAAACCGCATAACATTCACCAGCGCACGCCGTTTATCGTCGGTAGCCGGTCTGAGATGATGGCGTTCCAGGATTGTCTGGTCGCAGCAAGTAGCTATAGCTGAACTAGGCTTGCAAGGAACCGGGCGGAATGAACCCAACCTTGGTATTGCTGTTCTCCCAGGTCTCCATGCGCTCAAAGTCCTTTAAAGCTTGCTCATGCGTGCGCCGAAGATGAACCTGGATCACGCGATCGCTGCTGAAATAGAGCGTCCGCCTGATCTGGGCCGCCGAGATGTGGTTCGTCATCGTTGCTGAATCCGTCCGGTTTCTGCTGATCGCCAAGACACCGGATCTGCTCTACCTTACCCCATCCATCGCCCGCCCGACGCACGATGAAGAGATGATCCTTTGTGTCTTCCTCTAAGCGTCCAGCGCTGCAAAAGATCAGAAATGACCCGTCCAGCGCCACTTCTGGGTCTTCATCCAGGTGCTTGCCATCGCTGAACGAAAATGGCTGAGCCGTCTCATAAGTGCCATTTCGGTACTTGGAGGAGAACAAACGCTTGCTGCCGTCCTTCCCAATGTTCGTGAAGAAAAGCTTGCCTTCCGCGGCGATACTCAGCTTCCAAGCGGAGCTGGTGACGTTGACCGTATCCGGCAGTCGGACGGGCGTTCCCCACCCTGCGATGCCGGTAGATCCTAAGCGCTCTGGCGAGATACGATCATCCGTTCCTCTTAGCGCAACCCGGGCCAAACCGGCAGTCTTTATAGTGGCCGATCAAGGTTCAGTTAGCATCGGCTTATGACACACTCCGAACACCGCCGTTGTGCTGACATGATATCTCGCACTCTGCCTGATCAGAACTATCCATCGCTCGTTTTCATGATCTTAAGCCTGAGCATTTGCCTGCCCATGGTCGCTTACTGTCAGGCTGATCATGCTGCCGTGGCCCGCCCCAAGACGTTCATCGACTATTTTCGGCCGATCCCCGTGTCTGGCAAGCTTTCCAAAGAAGTCTGGGGTGCGGCGACAGTGGGGCCTCGTGACCCCGGCAACGGCCTTGAGGACACCACAATGAAGCATTGGAACTATTGGGACGGCAAGATCCTCCGAGGGCCCGACGGCAAATACCGTATGTTTGCCAGCCGCTGGGATCAAGCGAAAGGACATAACGCCTGGTTTATCTCCCAGGCAGTAGAGGCAGTTAGCACGTCCGCGCTGGGGCCTTACCATGACGAGGGACTATGCTGGCCGGATAACCAGGATGGCAAAGGCCACAATGTGACCGCCGTACAACTACCGGACGGCAGCTACGCCGTCGTGGTGAGTGAGTCGCGCAACGGCGACGTATTTACGTCCTCGCTGATCGACGGCCCGTGGAAGTATCTCGGTGCTATCTCGGTCAATCAGGACAGGTTTCACTCTTTAAGCAATCCAGGGGACACGCGGCCGTTACAAGGCCCGAATCCGCGGCCGTGGCACGGCTCAAACGTCAGTCTCATCGTACGGCCCGATGGCCGGTTTGAGATTGTGCAACGGTCTGGCCAGATCCTGATCGGCAAGGACAACATCCTCGGCCCTTACGACGTGCGGGGCGATAGCATCTACCGCGGCCTGCCCGGATTGCCACAGGACCATCTGGATCGGCTGGAAGATCCGGTGATCTGGTTCAGCGGCAGCTGGTACCACATTCTGGTCAACAACTGGGGTGACCGGCGCGCCTACCACCTCATCTCCCGCGACGGAGTTACGGGCTGGAAATATGAAGGGCTTGCCTATGAGCCGGGCGCCGATTTCATCAGATACAGCGATGGCACTGTGAACCATTGGAACAAACTCGAGCGTCCCGGTGTTCTGATCGAGAACGGCCATGTGACGGCGGTCACTCTGGCGGTGATCGACGTTCCCAAAGACGAAGAAAATGGCAATGACGGCCACGGTAGCAAGATCATTGTGATCCCCTTTGACGGCGCGGCCCTGGATCGAGACCTCGCCAATGCCGATCAGTCGCATTGACGGGAGCCAGTCGATCGAAAATCGCGTGTTTCATATGCGATTGATGCGGTGCATTCGCATGAAACGTAGTTCGAGTACGGATCGGGAAGGAAGCGCCGCTAGCTTCCCATAGTGAACCCGAATGAATTTTTCAGCGCTTCGCCAAGAAATTTCAGCAACCGGGAGGTTGTTATGAAAAACTTTCTGCGCTTAGATCTACAGGCGCGCTTGGAAGCCGAATGTTAGATATCATTTATTGGTGCGCGGTTGCTTTTGGGCGGCGAATTCGTGTTCGCGATCAAGATAGCCTTCCCCGCTGGTGATCCAGGAGGGGGCGGGTTCCCCTTTTAGATAGTGACCGAACCAGACGAAGACGCTACGCTGGTAATCGATTTGATCGGCCTTCTTGCGTAGGCCGTGGTCGTCGCCTTGATACTCGATCATCACCACTTCTTTGCGAGCGCGGCGAGCGATGTTGTAGAGTTCGACACCCTGATGAAAGAAGACGGTGCCGTCGCTATCCCCTACTTCGATCATGAGCGGCGTGGTCATGTTCTGCACGTTAAAAATAGCTGAGTTACGGATGTAGGCGGGGAGATCCTCCCAGAGAGGAACCTGCATGCGCTGTTGGCCGGTTTCAATGTGGTCGGTTTCCGCAATGCCGGAACTCCAGTGATGATTCCCGTAGTTGCTGAGGAGGTCGGTAATAGGTGCGCCGGCGACGGCAGCGGCGAAGACGCGGGTGTGGGTGGCGAGATAAGCGGAATCGAAGCCGCCCAGGAGTGCCCGATGATGCCGATTTGCCTTGATCGATGGCGGTGTTTTGGAGGGCCTTCTTGACGGCGGCAGTGACGCACTCGGCGACGGAGATACCGGGTTCGCGCGGGCGGAAGCGGATGTCGGGCAGGAGTAGGAAATAACCATGGCTGGTGAACGCGCTGGGGCCGTAGTAAGTACGTTCGGAGAGCGCGCTATAGCGGTGGAGAGAGTCAGACAGCTTCTCGTACATGTAGACGACCATGGGATATTTGTGCCCCGCTTCGAAGCCGGCCGGGTAGTACAGAGCACCTTGCAGGCGCTCCCCCTTGGCATTCTTGTATTCGATTAATTCCGAGTGACCCCAGGCGTATTTGCTTTGGAATTCGTTGCTGGAGGCGACAGCTTTAGCGTCTTTCCAATTGGCGGTGGACGCCAGCATGAGTTTCGGAGATTCTTCGAATGATTCAGTGGTGAAGGAGAGGACGTTGGCGTCGCGGGCTTTGCTGAGGCGGCTAATGTTCTTATCGGCACACACGAGGTGAATATCTTGCACGGCGCCGGGGTCGATGCGCGCGTAGCCGGATTTTGTGTTCGGCGCCGTCGGTGATACGAACGGCTTGGCCGCTATCGGGCGCGACTTTCCATAAGTCGAACTTGTCATAGAGGATGACCGCGGCATCGTCTTTGGTCCAGCCGGCGATGCCGAAGGAAGGCGTGATCTGGGTGGTGAAATCAGATTCCCGGTCCACGAAGGATGTTTTGATTTTGGTGGTAATGTTGACGACGGCATGGGTGGCCGTGTTCACAGTCCAATATTGATCGTCTTGGAGGTAGAGGAGATAGCGGCCGTTGGGGCTGGCTTCGAGTTCGCGGTCTTCGATGAGGCGCTCGTGAACTTTGGTGCGGGCGCCGGTGGCAACATCGATTAAATAGATGTCGGCGGCGGCGCGGCCAATCGAGCGTTCGAGAGCGTATTGATTCCAATCGGCGGCCCAGGCGAGAGATGGATGGCGTAGGGGAGAGACGGCCTCATCGACCAGGCTATGGCCGGGCTGAGTGAAGGCGCCGGAATCGAGATTCCAGGCCGCCAGCATGGTGCGATCGGAGTTGCGGCGAGCGCGTTCATTAGGCTTATCCATTTTCCTAAGAGCTTTGTGGCGCCCGCTGGATTCGCGCTGGAGAGACTAAGATATGCGAAAAGGGTTTACCAGAAAACCGCAAGGTGACGAACCCGCGACGCCAAGCAAGAACTATATAACGCCGGGCGGCCTGCAGCGCCTCAAAGATGAGCACCGCTTTCTGCTCACCAGGGAACGCCCGGCCGTGACGGAGGTGGTGGCGTGGGCCGCGAGCAACGGCGATCGCAGTGAAAACGCCGACTATCAGTACGGCAAGCGCCGGCTGCGTCAGATCGATGGGCGGCTTCGCTTTCTCACGAAACAAATCGAAGCTGCGGAAGTAATTGACCCGGAAACTCCGCGGGCGGGGCAGGCGGCGATAAGGGCATTCTTCGGAGCGACCGTGCGTTATGCCAATGCTGCGGGAACGGAGCGATTGGTGAGCATCGTAGGCACCGACGAGGTCGATCTCAACCGCAACCACATCAGTTGGGCGTCGCCTCTAGGGCGCGCGTTGATCAAGTCGACAGCGCGCGATCGCGTAGTTCTTCAAGCTCCGGGCGGCACAGAATACCTGACTGTGCTGGAAGTGTGTTACGAGCGCATTTCGGTGGAACCGTTTCGTGAACCACCAGGAGCCGAGTCCTCGGCAAAGGCGCTCCCCCCCATCGCCAACCTACTTGACGAAGATTAGCGAAGCCGCATATGAACACGCCAAGCCACAAGTAGAAGTATTGTGAGCCGGCTCTAGAGCGATTCATTCCGCTATTGTTCGACCCTAGTCAGGATCGCTCGCGTAAACGGCGCAGTGGCGATCTAAGGATTTCGGCTACGTCTGGCAACGAAGGGGCGAGGTCGAAGGAGTTCGCGTATTGCAGAGTTAGCACAGCGCGGGCATCTCGATGGACGGGGCTGAGATCACTTCTCATCATTGTGCCTGACCCACAGTTTGACAACACTGTCTTCCTGCAAGTTTCTGATCGTAGCCAAGTTTTCTCGCCGGGACGAGGGTCTCGAACTGGCCCATTGCAGCTAATAGCTTGATATAGTTAGGGGCTGCAAAGCCTGACCTGCTTGGCAGGCGAAGAAGCTGATCTTCAATGGGGGTGTCAGGATGAAGCGCTGGATTGCTCTTTCTTTAGCGACCTTTAGTGTGGCAGCTGGAACTCCGGCCTTTGGCGATTCTTTCAGTGTCCAGACGTTCAGCGCACCGGAACAGCCGCTCTTCCTAAACGACCTGGGTGACTTACTATTCGCGAACGACACAATTTTGCATGCGAATGGCGCGACAACGATGTTCAGCAATCCTCCGGGAAGCTGTAACCCAGACTTCGACTGTTATGACCAGGTGCAGGGCTTTAATAACAAGGACCAGGTCTTTTGGTCCAGGCAGAACGGAAATTGGGCCTATTATCAGCTTTCGAGTCACGGATGGCAGCAGCTATCTACTAAATGGGACATCATCGGCGGCGGACAGAACCAAGCCGGTAACAACCAGAACAATGCCGGCCAGATTATCGGGTTTGGAAATAATGGTTCATTCATCTATAACAACGGCAAGTATGATTACCCCAGGAATCAACCGAACGGGTTTATGTTTACTTCCCTCAATGATGCCGGGCAGGCAGTGGGATTCGTCAATCCTAATAACGGCGCGTCAAGCACCGACTATCTGTACAGTGGTGGCAAGCTCATCAAAGTCGCATATCCAGGCGCCGCGACTCAGTATTTTTACCCTGACCCCGTCATTGGTCCGGCCGGACAAGTTGCAGATGTCAGCAGCTTAGGACTGTTTCTTTACCAGAACGGTCGATACTACAACCTTGACTTGCCGGCCACAAACACCCTCGTCCAATTCGATTCGATTCTCGGAATAGACAAAGCCGGTCAGGTCTTAGTCGCCTACACGCAGGCTGATGGCACCCAGGATGATTACTTCTACGAGAATGGGAGATTTGTCATATTGAACGACCCCAGTTCGCGTCCGGGCAGCACGCGAGTGACGGCATTCAATTCATCGACCGGCGAGGTGATTCTACACTCGAGTGCCGGCTATTCAATCTATGAGAATGGGGTTTACAGCCCGTTGACGATTCCGGGCTTTTCGAATCCAAGCTTCGTGAGCATAAACGCCAAGGGACAGATCCTGGGGTTTGCGAACGCCCCGGGCAACCAGGACGAATACTTCCTGGCCTCGCCTATAGAGGCCACTCCGGAGCCGGCGACGCTCGTGCTTACTTTGTCCGGCCTGTTGGGTGCTTGTCTGTTTCGACTCGCAAAGACCTGACTAAGTTACTGAATGCCAACAACGGAATCGATAGCTCTTGTTCTTTGTTAAACGGGCCGCTGCTGTCGTTGCGCCGCGCTGCCCGCTCTGCACGGACCCAGGCACATTTACGCGAGCACGCTGGCCGGCGTAGCAGAGTCGAGTGACCCGGCGAAGCAACAGACTGCGTGAAAACCTCGAGCCCGGGATGATCAAGGACGAACTTAGATGCATGATACACGGTGCTTACCATCCCGCATAAATTGAGTGTTCCAATGCTAGATTGGTCGTTAAAATGATTGCCGATATCGAGCAGATCGAAGCACATCGCCCGGCGCTGACCGGGCACTGCTATCGCATGCTCGGTTCAGTCGTTGACGCCGATGACGCCACGCAGGAGACTATCATTCGAGCGTGGAAGAATGCCAGTCAGTTCGACGGACGGTCCGCATTACTGACCTGGTTATATCGAATAGCAACCAACGTTTGCCTCGCTGAACTGTCAGATCGCAGGCGGCGTGCACGCCCTATGGAGGCGCACCCAGCCGGCACACCTGCCGATGCGTTGGTCGAGTACCCTCGCACTAGTTGGATCGAGCCCGTTCCGGATGTGCGTGCCATACCAGCGGACGCCGACCCTTGCGAACACGCGATGCTGCGGCAAAGCATTCGACTCGCGTTCGTCGCTGCTCTCCAGGGTCTCGCCCCCAAACAGCGCGCAGTGTTACTGCTGGTGGAAGTGCTCGGCTGGTCTGTGGCCGAAGTGGCGGAAACATTAGAAACGTCCATTGCTTCCGTCAACAGCGCACTTCAGAGGGCCCGCGCCACTATCGCAGGCCGGAACTGGCGCGCCGTCCCGCCCGCGCTGACCGAATCTCAGGAAGACTTGCTGAAGCGCTATGTTGCCGCTTTTGAAAGTTATGATGTCGATCAACTGGTAGCGCTGTTGCGGGATGACACGACGTTCTCCATGCCCCCTTATGCCCTCTGGCTTCAAGGCCGGGAATCCGTCCGCCGCTGGCTTCTTGGTATGGGCTCAGGTTGCCGGGGTTCTCGCCTTCTGCCAACTGCCGCATGCGGTTCGCCGGCTTTCGGCCATTACAAGGCAGACCCTGATGG
>CBAAAA010000137.1:0-10229 GCA_964658695.1 uncultured Solirubrobacteraceae bacterium
CTGATTCAGGTCGATTTCGAGGTCGATTCCGAATTCAGAGCCTGCCTGCAGCCAAAAACCATCGCGCATGAATCCGGCTACCCTGAGTACGCGCAGTTTTCCCGCAACCAGCGCCGAACGGTCGAATTCGAAAGCCAGAGCACCCCATAGATAAGGAGTTGCGTGGGTTGCCAATTGCCGAACCAGACCTTCGACCCGGCCCGAGAGTTGTTGGAAGTGCTGTGGCATCAGCAGCATTCCCTCGTGCCACTGAATGGCATCCGGAATGGCGGACATTAACAAGTCCCCACCGCTGCGAGTTGTCTTTTGAAAACCTCGCGCAAAACGGTCGTGGGATTAAGCACCCCGCCCAATAAATCAGCGAGTTTCTCTGCTGTGTGGCGGCGTGTATCCACGCCCTTTGCGCTTTTGAAGTTGTTGTGCACGCGAGTATTCCTTAGCGGAGAAGATGATCAGCGGCTGCTTACCAGGGGAAGCAGCTCAAAGTCGTTGCGATCGAAGGTGATGAGCACCGGTGTTTTCAGATCGAGTTTGGCGCGATGCGGGCCCGGCGAGCTATAGTTCGCAAACGCCAGCAGCATGCGTGGAGAGTGTGTGAGAGGCACTGAAATTTCATGCACTACCTGCCCGGGAACCCACTCCCATTCCTCTACTTTGAGAGAACTCTCCTTGGGAAAATCGCGTTTGATCTGCCCGCGCTTCTGAAACCAGTCGGCGGCCGTCATTTGCGATAACTGTTTAGCCAGATCTTTATCGTTTACCTGCACAAGATCGAAGGCGATCGGGCTGTTGGTGTTAGATTCCCGCTTGACCGTGACAGCGAGTCTGAATGGCCTTTCCAGCGTCGCGATGGATTGCAATTTCGCCAGGCAGCCGCTCAAGCACACCATTGATATGGCGGCGATAGTAAATTTCGCGAATTTGAATGGAGGATTCATTCCCTAACACCAGCCGACTTTACAACCACGAACTTTAGAATCAGCGAACGTTAAAACCAGCGAAGCTTTTCGGACAGGACATTGCCCAGGTCGAGCGTAATCCCGGCGTTCAAGCCTTGCCTGTTGAAGTCAAAGTACAGTGGGCTTCGTTCTGGCGAAATCTCATGGGTATAGAAGGCGGCCAGGCGGAGATAAGTTGTAACTTTCAAAGAGGATTCGACGAAGAAGCGTTTACCGATTTGATAGGCGCTTCCGTTCACAGGAAAGCCGCTGACTGTGAGGAAACTGCTGCCGGTGTACACGCCGTAGTCGGGATCGATGTCGGCAAACCCGGCGCCCAACGTATAACGCTTTCGGAGCACTTTTGTCGCTGAGATCGACCAGCCATGAGCGGCTGGAGCAACGTAGGCGGGCATCATCACGGCATTCGTCCGCTGGTAAAGTTCAAACCGGGAACTGTCCAAGAACTTCCACTCCGCCAGATTCACTTCGGCAGCCTCGCGGACGGTGTGAGTGTGTTGCAGTGTCGTGTAATCTACAGATGCTTGTAGATGTTTTCCCAGATGCTTCTCGGCGACCACTTGCCAGTAATTGGTCTGTTCAAACCGGTCGATGCGGTTAAAGAGACTCGGAGTTATGGGATCGCCGGAGTAAGCCAACGCCGCTGAGAGCGAATCCAACCATAAGATCCGCGGCGCTCTGAGACGGATGCGGCCCCCCAGAATATTCTGTTGATCGTCAAAATTGGTGATGCTGGATCCGTCCCCCCGTTCCATGGGCATGGCGCCATATTCAAAGGTCAGCCCATCGACCGGAGTAGCGCTGAGGTACAGGTTGCGAAAAGTGGTGCTACTGCCGGAGCGGCCCGAAAGGAAAATGTTCCTTATCGGATCGGCCTGAAAAGTCGTCAGTAACTGCGACATTTTTGGGTTGTCGAGAGGCAGAATCGATTGGATGTCCTGCTTCGCGAACCTGGAATAGGACCAATTGAAGCCGGACCCCGCGGAGATTCGAAATCCGGCAAAGTATCTTCCCTTTTTGTCGAACTTGACTTTGCCATCGGCAATCATCTGTTGCTGGCTGGTATCGAAGACCCGGCGGCCATAAGTGTCGAAACTGCCTTGATAGCTTGAGTTGTACGTAAATTGATCGAAGGAGAGCCAGCGAGAGAACTTGCCCTCGGGAGACGCCGCCGGTACGGGATCGGAGCCAGTTTGGGCGTGGAGTCCCGCGCTGGCGGCGATCGAGACCAGCAACCCAAAGGTCAACCGGCGGGCCGGATTGTGGTGCATCTGTCGTTTGCTCCTGAAAAACGGTTCCTTGTATCTGGTGCTGACGCCGTGGAAAGCTCTCTCCCGAGGGCACATCTCACGGCTATCCTTCCCTGACCAGTTCGCCGCCAGCGAGCATTAGGCCAGGAAGCATTGAGGAGGAGCGAGAGCGCGAGCCGGACACACGCCGTTGCCAGCCCGTGAGCACCGTCCGCGTGGCCCGGAAGCGATCGAGAGCACTTTACTTTTTAACGCGCGGATTGCTCAAAGAATGTCGCTTCAAGTCGCTGCGCCGAATCTTTCATCCAGTGTTACCGGCTTGAAGAGACCGTGGGGGGAGCGGCTTGCAGAATTTCGATTACCGGAGCGTACATTCCCCAGGGCACCGGACCGGTCCGGAATGTGTCTCCTGGTCTCACCGTGATTGAAAAGCCTCGTTCGAGCCTTCGTATGGGTAACGGCGCAAAGAAATCATTGTCATTCGAAGCCCTGGGCGCATCTCGGAGCTTGTCATCCCAACCGACAAAGACCCGGCGCCCTCTTTTGGAAGTGGTAATTGCAGACCGATCCACATAAGCTTCTTCTCCAACCAGCATGTCCTTTACGGCCCTCGGTTCGGGAGTAAGATGTTCAACCGGCATCTTTGCCGGCTTCGCCAGAAGCTTGTGGTCCCGCCATCGTCTTTTGCGCAGGATGACGATCATGGTGAGCAATGGCGCGATGGCTAGAAAGAAACCGGGTAGCAGGGCAGCCCACCAGGAAATGTTATCCGTGCTCTGTGCCATAAGCCCTACGCTTCTGGCGCTTCGCGAATCTCCACCACTGGCAAATATTGCCCGAGTTCGCGGCGCTTTCTACTCTTAAACGTTGTTCTCTTATCCAGCCAAACAATAAATCCTTCCTCCGTCCGCTCGGTTTGGAGGCTCAAGCCGGCAATCAATGGCAGTCGCGATAAGTAGGACGAGAGGTCCACCCAAAGATGCCCTTCTTCATCGACCAGGAAATCCATTACGGCGTGGAGAATGGCCTGTTCACCGGGCTTCAACTCGCTGAGTTTGCGTAGCGGTGGCTCAATCCGTTCTTTAGGGATCCGTGGCAGATCGGCTGGTTCTCTCATGACTTGTCTTTCCCCATTCGCTGGTTGCTCATCTCGCTGCAGCGAGGAAAATCACCTGGAATAGCCCTCTTCGGAGCCACTCCGTGATTAATTCCAACCAGAATAGCCCTCCAGTGTGCGATCCAGCGTCACACATTCCGTGGTTTTATATTGAGCGGCGATTCTCGGGCTTCTTCTGGTCGATATGTACGTCAGATGGGCACGCATCGATCAAAGCCGGGAGTTCGGGTTTCTAAAAGGTCGAAGGCGGATCCAGAACGTCGCGAACGACAGATCGTGCGGATTCTGGCGCTGCTCCGGATTCTCGCGCACGGGCGCACACCTACGGTGCATGAACTTGCGACGCAATTTCGCACCCGGCGCGAAACCATCTATCGCGATTTGCGCGTGCTGCAAGATGCTGGATATCCCATCACAGGCGATGAGCGCGGACTTCTTTCACGGCCTCGGCTGATGGCCTCCCGAGTGCCGGATATCCGTTTCTCTGCTCCGGAGGTGAACGCGCTGTTATTCGCAGTGGCACAGGCGCAGGCCGTTCTCCCAAGGGCCGATTCATTATCTTCGGCTACCCTCAAGCTGAAAGCACTGGCCCAGTCGGAACAGAGTTTCGCCTCGCCCGGGTTGGAAGAAATGTTCGAAAGCTGGACCTGCGGTTCGAAAGACTATCGTTCCCATGAGGGCCGGATCGCCATTCTGATTGAGGCGGTGTTGCGTAAACGGCGCTGCCGGGTTGAGTACCGGACACCCTCGCGTCTCCAACCGAAGACATATGACTTTGACCCGTACCGCTTATTGTTCGCAGGCGGAGGCCTTTACATAGTTGGAAGTGTGCCAAAGCATACCGGGACGGCAACTCTTGCGATCGAGCGACTGCTCTCTTTGTCGCTTTCGAATACCCAATTTGAGGTGGACCCGGCCTTTGACCCTCGGAAATGCCGTCGGGATGCATTCGGGGTCTCAGGGCAGGATCCGGTTCACGTTGTTCTCCGGTTTTGTCAGGATCAGGCGCCTTATGTGCGCGAGCGGCTATGGCATCCGAGTCAAACGCTCACCGAACTTCCCGGCGGCGGCATCGAACTCAGTTTCCGCGCTGGCGGGCATTTCGAGATCCGCAGGTGGATTCTGGGATGGGGCGATGCAGTCGAGGTAGTCTCACCCGCGGAATTGCGGAGCGAGATAAGCCGCAGCTTGAATTCATCCGCGTCCCTTTATCAGGCCTGACCCCATCTCTTGGATGGTCCGGCATCTCTGTCTTGTCTTCATGTCACGGGCCCAGGCTGAAACGGCGCCAGCGCATTCCTGAGCCCCCAATGCTCCGACCATGTCTGCCTACCGCTGGCCACAACGAGCGACATCTGAAACAACTCCCACCCGATCTCCTCAATCGTTGCTGCGCCGCTGGCAATCTTCCCCGCATCGAGATCGATCAAGTCACGCCAACGCTCCGCAAGCGAAGTCCGCGACGACACTTTGATCACCGGAACCATGGGCAAACCATAAGGGCTTCCTTCGCCGGTGGTGAAAATATGCAGGTTCATCGAGGCCAGCTGCTGCGTCCCGCAAATAAAATCGCTTGCCGGAGTGGCTGCGAACACCAGGCCCGGTGTTGTGACCTTCTCTCCGTGGGTGGCCACTTTCTGAATTGCCGTAGTCCCGGCCTTGGCAACGGATCCAAGCGCCTTCTCCACCACGTTCGCTAAGCCGCCGCGCTTGTTTCCAGGCGTTGGATTTGCTGCGCGATCCGCACCACCTCGCGCCAGGTATTCGTCATACCAGCGCATCTCGCGAACAAGGTCCATCCCCACGCCAGCCGTTGCGCAGCGAGGGGTCAGCAGGTGAATCGCATCGCGCACTTCCGTCACCTCCGAAAAGAGCACGGTCGCTCCAGCACGCACGAGGAGGTCTGCCGCGAAGCCAACGGCCGGATTACAAGTGACCCCTGAAAACGCATCGCTGCCGCCGCACTGCACGCCCACAACCAGTTCAGATGCCGGACACTCTATGCGGCGACGCTTATTCAGATATTGCATTCTGCTCTCGGCAGCTTGCATGATCGCCGACACCGTAGCAGCGAATCCTGGCTCCGACTGCAGGCGCACGACATTATCAGGTTCGAGAACTCTGAACGCGCCGTTTTCCGCCAGACCCGATGGCAGCAAACGTTCCGGCTGAAGCTTTTCACAACCCAGGCTGACCACCAACGGCCAGGCGCCCGCATTCGCATGCATGCTGATGTGCCGTAGCGTTCGGATCGGGATCTCTGCCGCGGGAACTTCGATCGCCACTCCGCAACCGTACGTGTGTGTCAGCGCGACGACATCATCTACGTTGGAAAAGCGCGGCAACACTTCCGTTCGAATCCGTTGCACCGCATACTCCACAGTAGGGGCGACGCACTGTACGGTTGTCGTGATCGCCAGCACGTTGCGCGTGCCGGTGCTACCGTCAGGATTGCGATAGCCCTGGAATGTGTAACCCTGCAGCGGCGGCTGCGCCTTTGGAACCGATGTCGCGAGTGAAAGCTGATCCAGTGAAGGAGCGGCAGGAGTGTCAATGAACTCTTCGCGAGCATAGTCGCCGCTCTCAAGTCGCCGCTTCGCATACCCGATCACCTGTCCATAGCGAACGATGGCCTCTTCTTCAATGATGGTTGCGGTGACCACCTTGTGCGCTTGCGGAATGAACTCCGACGTGACAATTCCAGCGAAGTCCGTCCCCTGCGGAAGACCTTCCGCAGAGAGCACGATAGCCACGTTATCGGCCGGGTGCACGCGCAGGAACGGTCTTGTCATATTCCGCTTCACTATTGGACGAAGACTTCAGTTCATTCACGCGCACTAGCAGTCCGTATGCGATCAGGCCGATGAGCAGCACGCCCAGAATGGCCCAGCCAGCGGCGTCATAACTCCCGGTCTTCTGCTTCAGCCACCCTGTGATGATCGAGGCGCCAATACCGGACAGATTCGAGGCGAAGTTCTGAATGCCGACCATGCGGCCAACCGTGCTTGCAGGAAAAATCGTTTGCGTAAGCGCCCAATAGTTCGCCGTCGTCAGACCCAGCCCGGCCAACGAGAACACGGCAAAGAACAGAGCAACATGATTGGACTTCGACAACATGCCGATCACTTCCGTCGAGGCGAACACGAATCCCGTGAGGGTGAAAAGCCGTCGCACTTGTACCGGATTTCCGCCGCGCGCGATGATGCGGTCGGCAAGCCACCCCGCCGCGATCCCCACCATCGCCATACCACCAAAACTGAACATCGTGAACAGTCCCATGTCAGACGGCTTTAGATGCCGCGCTTCCGTGAAGTAGGCCGGCAGCCAGGTCAGGCAGAAATAGATGAAATAGTTGTAGGCGAACGTTCCCAGCAGAATGCCCCAGATCGCCGGTTTCAAAAACAGCGCCGGAATATTGTCCTGCCCGCGTGCAAGGACTGTTGCCGTTGGCCGTCTCTCGTTAGGGCCCGCTTCTTCCTTCACCCCGAGGATCCACGCAATCAACCACAACAATCCACCTGCGCCAGTTAGAACAAACATGATGCGCCATCCGAAACGAAGCACGAGCGCGACAGTCAATGGAACTCCAATCGCAGCTCCAACCTTTGTACCCGCAAACAGAATTCCCGTTGCCAGACCACGTTCGCTCTCGACGCAGTGCAAACGAATCCAGCGCAGACTGGCTGCTGTGCTGACCGATTCGCCCATTCCAAGCAACAATCGTGTGCTGACCAGCTCTCCCATATTTCGAGCGAATCCCGCGGCCATCGACGCCAACGACCAGATTGCGAAACCTACTGCGTAGGGGCGTTTCGGCCCGTATCGATCGACGATCCAACCCGCTGGAATTTGCAGCAGCGCGTAGGACCAGAAGAACGCCGAGTTCAACAAACCGCGGCCGGAGTCATCCAGCCGCACCCAACCTTGCAGCCCTTTCATGGCCAGCACCGCCGATAGGTTGGCTCTATCCACGTATGCTATAACCATGCCCAAGGCAAGCAGGAGCACTACGGAGAATTTGCGCCAGTTCCCCTGCGCGTGTTCCGCCCCTGACAATATCAAGCCGGCACCGCTTGCGGCACTGCTTGCAAGAGACCGCGAATATACCCAAACGCAAATGCGAACGCCTGCCTGCCGCCGGTATCGCCTTCGATCACAGGCACATGATCGGGCATCAACATGCCGTTATAGCCAACCTCACGATACGTGCGCAGCGTGCTGACCAGGTCGACATCGCCCGCATCTGGAAAGGTCTCCTGAAAATCCAGAAAGCCTCCTCGAATGTTCCGGAAATGAACGTTGAAGATTTTCTTTCGAGAACCGAAATAGCGAATGACGTCATGTATCTCGACGTTCGGATTTTGTAACATCTCCGAGACCGTACCCTGGCAGAAATTGAGCCCATGGTACGGGCTCGGCTGAATCTCAATGAAGCGCTTCAAGCCGGCGACACTACCCAAAACCCGGTGCACCCCTCGATAACCTTCCTGCTCCGGCATGCCTGGGTCATGTGGATGACAAGCCATTCGCACCTTCGCTTCTTCGGCAACAGGCGCCACGCGCCGCAGGAAGTAGGCGATGCGTTCCCACATCTGATCGGCGCTTACCGGACCCGCCTCCGTTAGCGGAGGATCCTGCTTTGCCTCGCGATATCGAAAGGTGCTGTATTTGCATCCTCCCCGGCCGCGCGTCGACTCTGTGCGCACCACCCCGAGGATCGTCAGGTTGTACTTCACCATCGGAATCCCCGCGCGTCCGCAGTTGGTAATCATGCTGCAAACGTTGTCGATCTCCCGATCTCGTTCCGGACTCTTCCCCAGCATGATGTTCGGGTACGGCGCGTTGGTGATATAGGCGGAGGGGAGCGGCAGTGGCACCGCTTCCAGCTTGATCCCAAACGACTCCACACGTTCACGCAGCTTCTCAAGTCCCGCCACCGACCAGTTCTCGTCAAACTTCAGAGAAGGCTCCGCGCTGCAAATATGATTTACACCGAGCGCCGCCAGCACCTTCAAGCTTGCGTCATCGGACCAGTGCTGATTCCCAAGCTTGATCGAATCAGAATCAGTATCCCGGGCAGGGACTCTATCCGCGGCTTTGGTTTCGATAAGTGCAAAAGGGGCGGCGGCCAGCTTTGCAAACGTACGGCGCTTCATTTGATCTCCTTCTTCCATCAGACACCGATTATGCTGGTTGCACCCGATGAGGATTTCCGCACTTAAACTTTATTCCATCGCAATCGCGGACCCACCGCTCCGAAGCTCCTACGGTTTGCATGCTCCGTGGGCGCTCCGTACCATCCTCGAACTCGAAACCGATGACGGCATCCATGGAGTGAGCGAGACCTACGGTGGTGAAGCGCCCCGCGCCGCATTGGAAGCTCTCCGCGAACGCGTCTTGGGCATGGACCCTTTCCGATTGGCAGAACTTTGGGAAGGCATGAACCAGGAGGCAGCTGACAAATCTGAACGCCAATTGATTCCGGGAGGCCGCTCTCAAACCTGGCTTGTACCAGGAGAGAACCCGCTCGATCAGAATGCCCGCACCTTTGCGGCCGTTGAAATTGCGTGTCTGGACATCATCGGCAAGGCTGCAGGCAGGCCTGTTTGCGATCTCTTGGGTGGCAGAGTTCGAAGCGCTGTACCGTTTTCGGCTTATCTCTTTTATAAACACGCAGGAGGTGGCGGGAACGATTACGCCGATGAATACGGCGAGGTGCTGACCCCCGAAGCTCTCGTTCGTGAGTGCCGCCAAATGGTCGATCAGTACGGCTTTCGAGAGATCAAGCTCAAAGGCGGCGTCCTTCATCCGGAAATCGAAATCGAATCCATGCGCGCTCTGCGTCAAGAGTTTGGGCCTGGCACTCCACTTCGCATCGATCCCAATTGCGCGTGGTCTGTCGACACTTCTGTTCACGTTGGCGCATCCCTTGCCGAAGAGCTTTCGGCAGGGGGCTATCTGGAAGATCCTTGTCCCGGATTGGACGGAATGGGTTCTGTCCGTGAAACACTTCTGGCTCGCGGCATACAGACTCCACTCGCGAGCAACGTGGCCGTCACGTCCTTTCCCGATGTCCCTCGCGCCAAAACTCTCGATGCCGTCCAAATCGTACTCTGCGATCCGCACTATTGGGGAGGACTGCGGCAAGTGCAGCTGCTTTCGCACTTCTGCTCGGTACTGGGCATAGGACTCTCCATGCACTCAAACAGTCATCTCGGCGTCAGTCTTATGGCGATGACCCACGTCGCCGCAGCCTGTTCGAATCTCACCTTTGCCTGCGACACTCACTATCCATGGCAGACGGAGCGCGATGAGATTGTTGCCGGCGGACGTATTCCGTTCACTGACGGCTGCGTCATCATTCCCGACCGGCCCGGATTGGGCGTAGATCTCGATTACGATCAGTTGGCCCGCGGTGAGGAACGTTATCAAAAGATTCCTTTTCGCAGGCGCGATGACGAGGCCGAAATGCGCAAACATGTAGATCCTGAATGGAAGCGGCTGCTCCCGCGTTGGTAGCTGCGCTGGTAGCCTCAACCTATACTGGTCGCTGTGTTGCAACGTCAGCTTGCCGCTTCTTTGAAAGGCGTATTTGGTTTTCCGGTAACACCGTTTCGTCCTGATCTGTCGTTGGATCTGGATGCCCTCGCAAAGAACGTCGACGAGATGGCCGCTTATCCCTTCTGTGCGCTCGTAGCGGCGGGCGGAACGGGTGAGTTGTATTCACTGACCCCCGAAGAAGTGGAGGCCGTTGTCCGCACTACTGTGCAAACTGTGGCCGGTCGAATGCCGGTTGTTGCGGGAACTGGATTCAATGCCGCTATCGGGGCGGATATCGCACGACGCGTGGAATGCGCGGGCGCCGATTTCGTACTCATTCTGCCGCCGTACTATGTGCTGAGT
>CBAAAA010000138.1:0-10200 GCA_964658695.1 uncultured Solirubrobacteraceae bacterium
CGTCCTCGCGGGAAGCGGTGATTCCAGCACCGCCACCGTGACCCTGCAATCAGGGGCAGCGACCAATGAGGACGATAACAACTACATCGACCTCAATTCAACAACCATTCTGGGCCCGCAGGCCGCTGCGTTTCAAATCACGAATAACCAATGCATCCAATCGCCCGACGGCCAAGGTGGATTTGGGGGACCGCTGAACACCTGCACTATCCAGGTGACGTTTACGCCCACAACCGCGGGTCCAGCCTCCGCAGTGCTCGAAGTGCAAAGCGACACCGGCACCCTCTTCAATAACCCGCCAATCTATGTCTTTCTGCAAGGGTCGGGCGTCAGCGCCAACAACGGCGCTGCGCTGCGCTTGTCCCCGCGGGACGTCACGTTCGGCGCCGTGAATGTGGGCCTCATCGGAACCATGAGTGTCTCGGTCGAGAACACCGGTTCGGTCGCAGTGAGCATCGGCGCGACGACCATCACCGGTCCGGACCAGACCAGCTTTACCATCACCGCAAACACCTGCAAAACCCTGCGGCCTGGCGCTCGTTGCACGGTGAATCTGAAGTTCTCCCCGGCTTCCTTCGGGGCTGCGGCGGCAACGCTGCGGGTGTCAGGTACCGGCGGGACAAACGCGACCGCAACCTTGGAAGGCGCCGGGCTCGCGGGCGGCCCGATCGTCTCTATCACCCCAAATGCCCTCGCAGTAACCGGGATGACGGGTCAGAAAAGCTATGACTATTACGCGCTGTCCGTCGCAAATGCCGGATATGCTCCCTTGCTCATAAGCAACTTTCAGCTCGCAGGGCCGAACGCCTCCGATTTCACTGTCTATCCATTGGACTGCTCCCCTCTCGCCCCCCTTGGCGGCTATTGTGTAGTCACCGTCACGTTCACTCCCCAGGCAGCGGGTATCCGAACCGCCACCCTCTCGATAGTGGACAACGCCCCAGGCTCGCCGCAGGTCGTCCCGCTGAGCGGTGAAGCCTTCACCTCCGACCCGAACAAGAGCCTCGAAGTTGTCAGCTATGGCCAGGGCTCGCAAGGCTATTTCGGCGATGTGAATTTTGGCACCCTCAATGCAGGCCAGAATTCAGGGACCGGCTTAGGCGTAAGCTTAAGCGCGCTCCAAGGCCCGGTGACCGTCTCAAAAGTGGCGCTGACGGGCCCCAATGCCGGTGATTTCCTGGTCGGCTCGCCGTCGTGCCTCGGAACACTGGGCGCTTGCCAAGTCCCCCTTTCCTTCCAGCCTTCTGGAACTGGATTGCGGCTGGCAACTCTGGCCGTCACCGACAACGCCTCCGGATCTCCCCAGAAAATGACGCTGGCCGGCTACGGAAATCCGACCGGGTCAGATGTGGTAGTGGGCATGCAACAGCCGGGAGCTCCCGTTCCAAGCGATTTCGGCCTGGTCAAGCTTGGAACATCATCCGCTCCGGTCGGTTACGGAGTAATTTACTATGGATCTGGCGAGACTATCACTTCCGTGGCGATCACCGGGCCGAATGCAGCCGACTTCGCCCTGTCGCTATGTTCCACAGGCAACTGCGGATCGCCCTACACCGTCGTCTTCACACCGCGTGCCACCGGGCCACGTGTCGCGGCGCTGCAGGTGACCTATACCGGCGGTGTCGGAACTGTCGCCGGTGTGCCGCTGACCGGGTTTGGAGAAGGGGGACCCGGATATCTCGTCGTCACCAATGCCTCCGAAGGCGGCCAGGTCATTGCGCTGCCCGCCAGCAACGTGAGCTCCACCTCCAACCTGACTGCGAATTTGCTGAATATCGGCACCGGTCCAGTGACCGTGACCAGCGCAACTGTTACCGGCGCAAATGCCGCCGACTTTCAAATCGCTCCTTGTTCGCCGAGTGAGCTCGATCCCGGCGTCTCCTGTAACTTAGGAATAAACTTCACCCCATCGGCCTCGGGCGTTCGCCTCGGTTTGCTCGAGATCACCGGCAACGCCTCAAATGCGCCGCAAACGGTCAGTCTGATCGGCGTCGGCGAACGGCCGGGTCCGCCAGCGCCGGCCATCCAGCCAAGCAGCGACACGCTCGATTTCGGCATACAGACAGTCAATGGCCCTGTCACCACCGAGTATCTGACACTGCGTGCTCCGATACCGGTCACCGGCCTGCAGATCGGCGGACCGGACGCGCACTACTTCTCGATTGCCTACAACAATTGCGATCCCGGCGCAATCTACTCATGCTTTGTCGGCGTACAGTTCTCTCCTACAAAGGTTGGACCTTTCACCGCAACCCTCAACGTCGAGAGCAGTTCCTGGCCCGGACCGCCCGTCATCTTAAGCGGGGTCGGACAGGCGAGTTCGTCGGTAATTTCCGTAAGCTCTTCGAAGCTCAACTTCGGATCCGTCAACCTGCATAGCTTGACGACGCAAAAGCTGGCAATCACCAATATCGGAGACACGCCGCTAACGGTCGGCAGGCTGAGCTTCGGCGGGACAGACTACCAGGACTTTTCAGTCCTCGCGAGTGACTGTACTCAGCCACTCTTGCCAGGAGAAAACTGTGAGCTGACGGTGGCGTTTCGGCCGTCCGCCAACGGAACTCGAACCGCAACGCTGCAGATTGGCGATACTGCCCCTGGTGGCCCGCTCACGGTTCAGTTAACGGGAATGAGCCAGCTGATCCCGCACTATGTCACCGCCTCGGCCCATAGCATGAACTTCGATGCGCCGGCTTTGGGTCAGGCCACTACCCAAAACCTGAACGTGTTCAATAGCGGCGCCGACCCGGTTGTATTTTCCTCGCCCTCCATCACCCAGCCCGGTGTAACCAAATCGGATTTCTCGGTCACAGCCAACATCTGCCATACCGTAGCGGCCGGCGGTTCGTGCCTGATCACCGTCTCCTTCGCGCCGCTTGCAAGCGGCATCCGCTTAGCTGCTCTCACCGTCGCGAGCGACGCTGCCAACGGTCCCCTGGTCGTCTCACTGGTAGGCCAAAGCGGGACCGCAATGCCGGCGCTGACCGCCAACGTGCAGACACTGGACTTCGGCGTAGTGGGGCGGGGAACCGCCAGCCCGCTGCAGACTGTCGCCGTGACCACTGCCATCGCCCTGCCGTCGATTGTCTTCGATCCGCCCACCATCGCGGGACCCAACGCCAGCGACTTCTCAATCGTCGATGCCTGCACCGGCAGCCAGCCCGGGGCCTCCGCCTTCTGCGGAGTGGGTGTGATATTCACCCCCTCGACCACCGGAGCCGAGACCGCCACCCTCACCATCGGCAGCAGCTCTTCGGCGGCTTCTCTGACCATTGCTTTGACCGGAACCGGCGCCACACCTTCAAAGATGTTGGTCGCCAATCCTGATCCGTTGCTCTTCTCAAACAGCAATCCGGATTGGCCCGGCTACTTTCCTTATCAGCCCCTGACGCTCAGCAACACCGGATCTCTGCCCGTGGAATTCAAGTCGTTTCAGGTCACAGGCCCGAATGCCGGTAATGTGTCTCTGCCTTGGGGAAACGTGCAATATTCCAACTTCGGCTACTATTATGCGAACCCGAATTTGTGTGGAGAGATCCTGTATCCGGGCTCCTCCTGCACTGTGCCGGTGATCTTCGGTCTGCCCGCCGGCGCCACCAGTGGCAGCGCCAACCTGGTGATCACAGACGATGCCGCAGGTTCGCCCCAAACGATCCCCTTGATCGCGTCCTACACGCAATATTAGAACGCCGCCCGGTCGTTGCCGTGGTAGCCACCTTACGCTCGAGCCTAAGTGGTTTGCCCGGCAACCCGCCCAGGTACTCGAACGCCCTAAGCCCCTGGAAGCAATTCCCTAATCGAGCCATCCCGCCCAAACTGGGATCTCTGGCCGCCACAACACACCAATCGTGAAGGCCGAAATTCTGGTTCTGGTGAATGGTTCTCATGAAAAAGATATTCTTCTCTCTCCTCT
Source organism: uncultured Solirubrobacteraceae bacterium (assembly GCA_964658695.1). Classification (GTDB taxonomy): domain Bacteria; phylum Acidobacteriota; class Terriglobia; order Bryobacterales; family Bryobacteraceae; genus Bog-105. The sequence goes on from CBAAAA010000138.1 coordinate 3,914, forward strand.
GTTCTGCTGCCTTCGCGGTTGCAAGCCCGGTCCACGTCAGCCTCGTGAACGCTGGAACACCCGCAATCACGGATAGCTCCAGGGATTACGTCGGGCCCTATACGCTCAGCATCGGCGGGGCAGATGTCGCAGCCATGTGCCTGGACGATTTCTTCAAAACCTCCGGCTCCTGGAACGCCGATCTCACCGCTGTGAACTCCGGCAATCTCGCCAATACCTACCTGGGCAACCAAAGCTTCCGCGTCGACGGCACGACTTTGTCGAGCGCACAGGTCTACAAGGTAGAAGCCTATTTCTTCAGTGAGATCATCCAGCCCGGCGCGGACCGAGTCGATCTCCAGGACGCCGCCTGGACTTTCATGGATGATGTCGCCGGCCACTTTCCGCACTCCACTTCCACAACCGTCAACAACGACATCGCAAACGCACTGGAAAATTACAAGTCCATCAACGCGGCCGGCTTTGACATCGTGTCACAAGTGGCCCCAGGGTGCGATCCCGAGCAGGAGTTCATCGTCGCAACACCGGAACCCGCATCCCTCGGTCTTTTGGGCGGAACTCTGCTGCTCCTCGGCATGATGCGCATTCGCTCCAAACGAAGGATCACCACCGCCATCAACAGCTAATCGCCTGTCGCATAGATTCCATTAGCGTCGCTGTTGCAGAAAAGGGACTGGCGTCTCTGTCCCAAGCGCGGCAAAGACCCCGCTTTCGCTGCGCAGTGCATCGTGCGTGGACAGAGTTGCCCGTCCCGCCTCCTTGCCTCCTGAGCCGCTTCAATCCTGCGGCTCAGGGGGTTCTTCACTTTCTCCCCGCACCGTACATCGCCTCCAGAACGCCGTCCACCACGAGCGGCACAACCGCCTCGACAATCGCAGGAACGATCAGGCAGCTGATCCAGGCGCCAAACAGCAGCACCCGGCACGCCAAGCAATACAAAATCCCTTGCAGTCATCTCCTTCCTTACGAAAACAATACCTCTTTCGTTCCCGTACCCAATTTAGATCGCGTTTACCCTATACAAACGGTTGAATCGCTATCCTGATGGCTTGAGGTATGCAGGATTCGCCCACCCGCTGTGCCCGACTGGCTCTATTCTTCCTCTCCTCCTGCTACTTCCTGCACGCTCAGGGAAACTACGAGATTCAGGTCTATGGCTCGGACACGGTTCCTCCCGGTCGAACCATGGTCGAACTTCACAGCAACTTCACCTTCGAAGGCTTCAAAAACAACGTCGACGGTGTTCTGCCCGACGATCATCAGCTTCACGAAACCGTCGAGATCACCCAAGGTTGGAACAGCTGGTTTGAAACCGGCTTTTACATCTTTACCAGCGCCGACACGCGTATCGGCTATCAGTGGGTCGGCGATCACATCCGCCCCCGTGTCCGTGTGCCGGAAACCTGGAACTGGCCGGTAGGCGTCAGCTTATCCACTGAAATCGGCTACCAGCGCCCCATCTACTCTTCCGACACCTGGACGTGGGAGATCCGCCCCATCATCGACAAACAGATTGGACCCTGGTATTTTGCCTTCAATCCTGCGCTCGAACGGTCCTTTCATGGAACCAGCGTCCGGGAAGGCGTCGCCTTTTCCCCCGCCGTCAAGGTCGGCTACAACGTCACTAAAAAGCTGAGCACCGGGTTTGAGTACTACGGCTCCGTTGGCCCCATTACCGGATTCGACGCCGTCGGTCTCCAACAGAATCAACTTGTCCCGACCATCGACTACGACTTCGGCCCGAACTGGGAATTCAACGCTGGCATAGGCGTCGGCATTACCCACAGCACCGATCACCTGCTGTTAAAGATGATTATCGGTCGCCGTTTCCGATTCATTACCCCTCAAATGCCCCAGGCGCTCCGCCGTCTGATGACGCCCGGCAACAGCCCGACCGAGGCCATCGCCAGTGCATCCAACTAGATATTTGACTGGCCGCTGCCTACTCGTCTTCGCTGCCTCACAGTTCGCCCTGGCGGCGAGTGAGCCCTCAGTTCCGCTTGGCCTTCCGCCCGTTCCCTGGCCTGCGAACGACCCCTATTCCTCAGCGAAAGCAGAGCTCGGCAAACTGCTTTTCTTCGACGGACGCCTCTCCGCCAACGGTCGCGTCGCCTGCTCCTTCTGTCATGATCCCGCGCACGCCTTTTCCGGAACGACCCCCCTTTCGCCCGGCGTCACAGGCCGCGCAACCGGCCGCCACACGCCCACTCTCCTGAACCGCGCTTACGGCAAGTCCGAGTTCTGGGATGGCCGCGCCCCCACCATCGAGGCCCAGGTTGTGATCCCGCTCACCCACCCCGACGAAATGGGCATGCCAGTCGATCGGGCTGTCGCAAGCATTGCAAAGATCCCCGGCTACGCGCCGCTCTTCACCGCCGCTTTCGGCGATCCCGCTGTCACCTTCGATCGCATGACCAGCAGCATCGCCACCTTCGAACGCACCATCCTCTCCGGCAACTCCCGTTACGACAAGTTCGTCGCCGGCGACAAAGACGCCCTCACCAAACAGGAAAAAGAAGGCCTCGACTTCTTCACCGGCAAAGGAGAATGCTCCGAGTGCCACGATGGACCCGGCTTCACCAACGAGAAATTCGCCAATCTAGGAATTGGAATGGACCGCAGGCCACTCGATCCCGGCCGCGAAGTCGTCACCCACAAGCGCGGCGATTTCGGAAAATTCAAAACCCCCACGCTCCGCGATCTCGCTCATCGTGGCCCCTACATGCACGATGGCCGCTTCCAGACTCTGGACCAGGTACTCGATTTCTACGCTCAGGGAGGCATCCAGAACCCGCATGTCGATGAACGTCTCCTGCAGTTCTACATGGACGACAAAACCAAAGCCGCGCTACTGGCGTTCTTGAACTCTTTGAATGGGGAAGGCTGGCAGAACATCACAGCCCCGGCCTCGTTCCCGCAGTAGTATTGCGGAAGGAACCATCAAACGGCTCTCTCCGTCCAAAAAACTTCATGTTTAAACTCGCCCTCTTGCGACCTGCGTCGCGCGTGGACAGACAGAGCCGCCTGTCACAACTCCGTGCTAACCGATTCCTCCACGACAGCCCCTAGCTGGCTGCAAACGCTATCGCATGGGAGAACGATAACCGCGCTTTGGATCGTACTCAAACTTGACCAAAGCATCGCGATAATCGATCTTGAGTGTCAGTTGACCGAGCGTAGTAAATCCGATGAAGCCTGAAACTTCGAGGCCGGTGTTCTTGCTCACTCCCGATGTGTCAAAGGCGACGGCCCCTTCCGCCTTCTGCTTTATGTTCGCGAACTCAAAGGTAATATTGTCTGCAGTGTAGACCTTCTCCACCTTCCCGCTTACTCCGTGAACAATCAAATGGTCTTCCGAATGCACCTTTGTTACTTCCCGTGCGGCCTCCGGCGAGATCGAGGTAGTAAATGCGCCGGTATCAAGGATGAACATTTTAATTGTCGAATCATTCAAAGTCGCCGGAATGAGTAAGTGATTCCCGTTTCGATAAACCTTCGTCCAGTCGCTCATTTGTGGAGCGATGTAGCGGTTCTGCGGACCCTTCGCGACGTGCTCGCTCTCGGTGGTGACAAGAGCCGGTTTGCCTTCCGCAGCAGTATCCTGAGGCCTGAGAGGAAGAGGAGAAAGACCTAACTTCCGCATCGGATAGTCCAGCGTCACCTCCAAATTTGAAAAAACATCCATCCCGATTAGTCCATCGACACCCGCCACGTTACGGTTGTCCAGCACGGTCACCGCGCAATCGTGAAACTCAAGCGAGCCTATCTTGATGGAATCCACATAGGCGGTGTAGGCAGACTTTTCGCCTCCACTGCCCACGCCACCAACTTCCGTCTGGGCAAAGGCCTTCAGACCAGCATCTTTGGCAATCGAGCGGCTGACCAACAAACCGCTTGCGCCGGTGTCTATCTCCAGACGGGCATTGTGGTCATCTAACTTCACATCGAGCCCGAACGCCCGAATGTGCGTCGCGTCGCTCATGATGGATGCGAACGGGATGGCGGTTGTAACATTGCTCGACGCAATCTGACAGGCTTTATGCGGCTCCGAGGCTGCCTTCCTGAGACTTTCCAAATACAGACGCATTCGCCTGAGGTCGTCGGGATCGTCACCCGAAGCAGTGGCAAGATAGGCTTCCGCTTCCGCGATGCGCTGCTTCAGCGGCAGTGTGCGAAGCCAATAGCGCCGAATCGCCGGATCCGTCGGGTCCAGCGCATGAGCGGTGCGCAATTCATCATCCGCACTCTTGTACATGGAACCAAGTCGCAGCAGATACATATTGAGCAGGTGAAGCCGCGGATAACAAGGGTCGAGTTCAAACGCCGTGGCCGCGGTCTTCCCGGCAAGCGCCGGCTTACCCTCGCGGTATTGCACAAAGCCGAGCGCCGTTTCTAAAATCGCTGACTTGGGATTCGCTTGCAAAGCCTTTGAAACCAGCTGATCAGCCTCTGCTACCTTCTGCTCCTTGAGCAGGACGTCTACCAGGCCTGCCGTGAGGGCCGCATCATTCGCATGTTGTTGGAGAGCTTGTGAATAGAGCGTTGCAGCTCGTTCAAAATTCGCATGCAAAAATGCTTGCTCCGCGTCGGAGGTCGTATGCGGAGCCGCAACCTGGCATGAGACGGCCAATGCACTTCGTGGAAAAACTCCGAGAAAGATGGCGATCCATGAGAGTTGCCGAAGACCTCGCATGCAGTTTCCCTATGCAATTATGCCTCCGATTAAACGACGCCAGCCCGCTGTTTCACAACCCCCCTAAACCGCCTTGGGAAAAGCAGCCCAGCCCGAAGCCTTCGTCTGATCACGACTGGCCCACTTCTTCCACAGATCGCCGTCGTAGAGGAATCGCAAAAATACTCCGCCGATCACAGGGCGTGCATGCATACCTGCATCGCTGCCGTCCTTGGTCCAATAGAAATCACTAAATGGCACGCGGTCCGGAGTCTCGTTGATGAACTTATAGACGGGATCGATCAATGCATCGAAATCATCCCGCGATCCCGTGAGGCTTGCGGTCCACAGAGTCCAGTCCGTCTTCGTCCACGGCTTGCGCCCATCCAGCGGCAGCCCGTACCGATTCAGGTTCTTCTTGTAAAATGTCATCTCTTTCCGCAAAGCGTCTTCCGGAAAAAGACTCAATCCCAAAATCCGATCCCAGACCAGGTTGTACTTCTGGCTCCACGTTCCAGGTTTATCGAAGGTCAACCGGAAATGATCGCCATCGTCCGCCTGCTTCACCCACCGCGCCGCATACTCCTTGGCAAGATTTTCGTAAGTCGCCGCCGTTGAAGAATCGCCATGCGCGCGGCATAGCTGGGCATAAGCCCCAAGCCCGACAATTGCCTTCGCCGAAAGATTCACATTGTGTGCAAGATGCCCTGCAAAATCATCCGTACACAACTGGTTCTTGGGATCGAAGCCCTCTGCCTTCAGATACTCGGCCCACTTCTGTATCGTCGGCCAATACGGACTGAAGAAGGCACTGTCGCCGTCCATCTTGTGAAGCGCCGCCAGCAGGATCAGCATATTGCCGGTCTCTTCTACCGGCATCTGATTCGTCTCGGTCTTCTCTCCACCGCCATACACCTGCCCGTTGGCCTGCGGATAAGTCCCCACATCGTGTGGTGCAAACGGGAAACGCCAGCGCTCCGACTGCGCATACTCGAGGTTGTACACCAGCATTGCCCTCGATAGTGACGGCCCGAACAGCAGAAACTGCGGAGCCATCGGATAAATGACATCCACGGTGCCGATGCACCCGTTGCTGGTGTTCTCCTTCGGAAACAGGAGCGGCTGGCCATTTGAATCAGCGGCAAGCTTGTTACCTGCAATCCCTTGCCGGTAGGCGAGCGAGCAAATCTCTCCATACTTCGTCCCGCCCAGTTTTCTGGCGTCCGCGGTTAACTGCTCATCGAAGCTCTGACACCGGTCAGAAAGTTTTTCATACTCGCCCGCCGCTATTGTCAGCAGACCAGCGGCATCCGCTCCTTTGCTTCTCCAATATGGCCGCAGGTTCTGCTCGAAAAATTGAATCGCGTAAATCTCGTCGTACGCGAGTATCGCCCAGTGAGTCACCGGACTCGCTCCCACTGTCCCCGCATCAAAGCTCAGCGCCAATACCGGTGCGTCTTCCTCCACCGCCCTCGGCATCTGCAGATTCTGCTCGCTCGAGACACTGGAGATCGACGAGAACTCCCGCCTTGCATGACGAGGCGTCGCCACCGCCAGACTTGCGCCCGAGTTCTTCTTAGCCGCAAGGTAAAGATATCCCCAGTCGATGCGCACA